>DASUHB010000054.1 GCA_036273715.1 Gemmatimonadaceae bacterium | reverse complement strand
ATCGCTCGCCGCCTTGCGGCCCGCATCGCGGAACAGCAGCTCCGCGAAGTGGTTGATGCTCTCGCGGTTCATGGCCGAGATGAGGTGCGAGAGCGGGGGCGACGCGATGCCGGCGACCTTGATCGCGTCGTTAGGCGTCGTTGCGAACTTCGTTGCTCCCGTAATCTGCACGCCGCGATTTTCGAGTGCTCGCCGGAACGCGCCGGCCGTGAACGCCGTCGGATCTTCCACCACCACCTGATAGCTGTGAACGCCGGCGTGCGCGCCGATTGAACCGCGCACTTCCATGCCTCCGTTGGGCAGCGAGCGCGCCATGATCCGTGCACGGCGGCCGGCCACCGTGCGCACGTCCGCGGAGAGGGGAAGGTCGGTCGCGGGATCGACCGAGACATGCGCCGGCTGCTTGCCGGTTCCGGGTACCACGGTGACCGTGGCGAGATTCTCGTTGCACGACAGCGCCGACACGCGCGCGGCGTAGCCCGACTGCAGGTAGCGGGTCTTCCATCCTTCGGGGATGCGCTGCGGGTCGAAGGCGCTCGCGTCCGCGATGAGGCTGCCCGACACGCGCTTGATTCCGGCTGCCACAACGGCTTTCGCGAGATCATCCATGGCCGCGGCCGCGCCGCCCTGAATGTAGCGCTTGGAAATACCCGGATCACCGTCGCCGCGCAGCACCAGGTCGCCCTGCAGCGTGCCATCGGCGCTCACGGTTCCCGCGCGGAGGACGTCGGTGCTGAACTCGTGGTCGGCGCCGTACTCCTGGAGCGCCAACGCGGTGGTGAAGAGCTTCAGGTTGGACGCGGGCTGCAGCTCGACATCGGGCTGATACGAATAGAGGGTGTCGCCACGGGTGAGCGACATGACGAGCGCTCCCCACTGTCCGCTGCGCACGCGCGCATTGAGCATGGCGCCCAGGTCATTGCCTAACGCAGGAACGCCGACCGGGCTCTCGTAGCGGAGCGTCGCCGCTCGCGTCGAGCGGACGCGGTGGTGCCGCACACGTGCGGAGTGGCTCGCGCTCGCGGCTTCGGCGCCGGCCACCGATGTCGACGCCAGCACAGGACTCGCACCGCTCTGTGCGCGCGCCCGGCCTACGCCGAGCACGAGAATCGCGATGGCGGCGGCGAGCGCAGACCGGCTGCGAGCGATTCGGTTCATCGACGATGATGCGTTGGGCATATGGCAATGATGACGCCGCGTCGCAGGTGCGTTGGGCCGCGGCGGCTGGTCGGTCGTATTTTCGGTGTTTCTACGGAACGAGCGGGGCAGGTGGCCTGCCGGTTGGACCTACTCCTTCACGAGCGGTTCTGATCCTTCGTCACGTGCCCAACAATCCAACGGCTACAACTTGATCACGATGCGTCGCCGGTACAACTCCCACATGAGTCCCAAGAACAGCAAGACGTAGCAGATGGCGAAGAGCAACGACGCATTGCGGGGCGGAAGCCAGGACGCGAACCAGTGGTCGTACATCGCCGTCTCGAGCGGGATCATCGTCCCGCCCGACGGCACTCGCACGAGCGTGTAGATGATCCGCGAGAAAAATCCTTCGGCGACGTAGGCTGCCAGAGGATTGAGCCCGAAGATGATGAAGGGCCACGTCCACCAGCGGACGTGCCGGACATCGATCAACCACATGCACGTGGCGAGCGTGACGGCGCCCATGCCGGCGGTGAACAGCACGAAGGAGCTGGTCCACAGGTTCTTGTTGATCGGGAAGACCCAATTCCAGACGAGACCGGCGACCATGAGCATCGCCCCGACGCTGAACAGCGCGACGATGCGCTCCAGGAGCGGCCGATCGCTCGCGATCCATTTTCCGGCGATGACGCCGAGGATGCAGGTGCCGATCGCCGGGATCGTGGACAGAATTCCCTCCGGATCCCACGTGTGCGAGCCGACCCACAAGTGGTTGACGCCGAAGACGGTGCGGTCGAGCCATGCACTGAGCGTCCCGTCCTTGGTATTGAGCACGAGGGCGCCGATCGCGTTCTGCCCGGGCACCGGGACGAGCGTCATGGCCATCCAATAGCCTAACAACAGCGCGGCGACGATCATCACCTGCTGTTTGACGGACGTGCGCAGCGTGATGAGCGCGCCGCACAGATAAGCGACGCCGATGCGCTGGAGGACGCCCGTCAGCCGCCAGTGGCCTAACCCCAGGTGCGGCGTGACCGAGTCGAACTGCGCGCCGAACGGCAGATGAATCACGAACTCGTGGTACGGCAGGCCGGTGAGGAGCAGGCCGACGAGCACGATCATCGCGCCGCGCTTGACGATCTGGGTGACGATCTGCCGGTCGGTGGCGCCGCGGCGCCGGCGTCCGGTGAGGGACAGGTGCGTGGTGATGCCGACGATGAAGAGGAAGAACGGGAAGATGAGATCCGTTGGCGTCCAGCCGTTCCACTCGGCGTGTTCGAGCGGCGGATAGATCGCGCTCCACGTGCCTGGATTGTTGACGAGCAGCATCCCGGCGATCGTGAGCCCGCGGAAGACGTCGAGCGAGACGAGCCGCTCCCGCGCCGCTTGGGGGCGCGCCACCGGCGAACGAGTCGTCGCGTCGCCTAACGGAGCGACGGTCTCCCGGGGGATCGTCGCGGTCACGCGCTCTTGGACGCAGGCGGCGCCGCGCCTTCAGGCGCGACCTGCCATTGGTGATTGCGGCACTCGAACCGGATACGCTTCGGCGGCGACACCTTGCCGCTGTCCTCCTTGTCGAGATAGCGGCCAGCGAATCCGATGCTGGAGCCGGTTTTCGTCGTGTCCATGCCCGCATAGAGCAACAGCAGCGTCACGACATCGTTTTTCGCCTTGAGATTCTCGAGCTGCTTCTTCTGACCCGCCGGATCGCTCGGGAAGAGGTACGTTGGTCCTTTCGTCTCGAGCTCGCTGCGGACAGCGTCGGGAAGCGCCGAGTCACCCGATGAATAGAAGAGGAATCGGAGTGGCTCGGGATCGAGACCGTGGAGGTATTGGTCGACGGCGCTCGTGTATTCGGGCGCGTCCATCGCGGGGCAGTTGGCGGCGGATTCGGACGAGTTGCCTGAGCCGCAGGCGCCGAGCGCGATGAGGAGGGCGGCGGCAGGTATGACAAGCACCGCCCGGTGGAGAGAGGCATGTCGTGTCATGCCTTATAGTTGCACGAGCGCAGGCATTTGTCGAGGCCGTCGCTGGCTTCCGTTAGGGGATGGTCTAGGCATTCTGTGCATAGCGTCGCACATTCAGGACGATCGGGCAGGCCTGGCGAAGCTGAGTCCGTCACGAGCACACGCGGAGGTTGGCATGCCGGCAGCGCACAATACGGTTCGCGAAGGAGTGGTGGCGGGGGTGATTGCGGCGACGGGTGTGGCGGTCTGGTTTCTGGTCGTGGACGTCGTGAGCGGGCACGGCGTGTTCTACACGCCGGAGCTGTTAGGCGCCGCGCTGTTCAGCGTCTTCGGTAACACCGGGACTGACAGCGCGGTACTGCACGTCGCGATATACACGGTCTTCCATTACGCGGCGTTTGTCTTCTCTGGCCTTATCGCATCGCGGGTGGTGCATCGCGCCGAAGTCGAGCCGTCGGTCCTGGTCACGTTCACGTTGCTCTTCATCATCTTCGAGCTGGGCTTCTATGGTGTGGCGGCGACGATGGCCGAGACGCGAATGCACGCGCTCGCGTGGTATCAGATCGCGGCCGGGAACGTGTTGGCGGCGCTCCTCATGGGAACGTACCTGTACCGCACGCATCCGGCGTTGCGTCAGGAATTCGCGCACGCCATGGAAGGTGAATGACCGGCGGACTAAAGGCGGACTAAAGGCGAGACTAAAGGCGGACAAGGCGACAGGCGGACAATCGCGGACACACGGACAAACCGCGGACCGCTACGCCTGTAGCGGTCCGCAGTTTGTCCGGTGTGTCCGCGCTGTCCGCCTGTCGCTTGGTCCGCGGTTTGTCAGACTGTAGCTTCCTGGCGCTCGAACTCGCGGACCCATCTGAAAAATGCGACGGACAGGACGCCAATGAAGACGAAGCCGCCGGGGATCCACATGATCAGGCCGCCCAGGCGCTGATCCTCGAGCGGGGACAGCGCCCACACGCGAGGTGCGGCGGCGTAGGATGGGAAGAGCGTCGTGCTCGCGTACGTGATGATCATCGCCACGGCGGTCATCGGCAGCGACATCAGGAACAAGTACAGCATCTGCTTCGGATACGAGAGCGCCGGCAGCTCGGGCATCGTGCTCATCACCGGCCACCACATGATGGTGGATGCGACGAGGAAACAGAGGTGCATCACGATGTGCACCGGATGGTGCACGAGAGCATAGTTGTAGAGCGGCGGCAGATGCCACACGACGATCGTGACGTTGAAGATCCCGAACGCTGCCGGTCCCGTCGTGATGCGTCGCGCGACTGCCGCGACGCTTCGGCTGCGCAGCGCCGGCCGCAGCATCCATCCCGGTGTTCCCGCGATCAACAGCGGCGTGACGATCATGGTGAGCACGAGATGCTGCACCATGTGGGCGCTGAACAGATAGTCGTCGCTCAGATCGTGCAGCGGGCCGTTGAGCGATAAGAACAACGTCGCCAGGCCGAGGACGAACGCCAGCACCTGGCCATGCGTTGGCCGGCGTCTTGGGTCGGGCGCACTGGGCGGCGCGGCGCCCGGCTGCGGAACGGGATCCACTTCGCCGGCGCGGGCGCGCCAGGCGTACAGCGCGCCTAACGCAGCGATGCCGATGACGGTGCTCGGGTGCACGCTGAACGACGACCAGCTGAAGGTGCCAGCCGGGTGCAACCAGAGGGTCATCGTCATCGCCACTGTCCTACGGGCACATCAGGTCGCGTGCAGCGACAGGTGTCCGAAGAGGAAGAGGAGGGAGATGATGACGATGATCGCGATCGTCAACGGTCCCAGGAACAGCCCGCGGAAGATCTTGGCGTCGTACTTGAGGTGCATGTAGAACATCACGACGATCGTGAATTTGCAGATCGAGAGGATGATGAGCGCGGGCGCGAAGAGCCGCGTCTGCTTGATCGGCGTGTAATAGATCCAGACCTCGGCCACGGTGAGCACGCCCAGAATCAGGGCGACCCATTTGTACGTGCTCCAGGTGGGGAAGTGGACTTCCTTATGCGGCGGAGCGATCGGCTCGTGAGCGTCCGACGCTGCAGTCGCGTGCGAATGATCGGCGGTCATCGAGGCCTCGCTACTGGAGCAGGTACAGGAACGTAAAGATCGCGACCCACACGACGTCGACGAAGTGCCAATAGAGCGCCATCACATCGACGTTGACCGCGTCTCGGGGTCCGAGCCCGCGTTTCTTGTCGATGAACCACATCGTGATCAGCCAGAGTACGCCGACGGTCACGTGCGCGCCGTGGAATCCGGTCGTAATGAAGAAGGTCGAGCCGAACAGGTTCGTGGTGATCTTGAGTCCCTCGTGGACGAACGACGTGAACTCGAACGCCTGAAAGCCGAGGAAGGTCGCGCCTAACAGCGCCGTGGCGAGCAACCAGATCTGCGACCACTTGTGATCGTTTCGCTCGACGGCCGCGTGCGCCAGCACCATGCACAGCGACGACATGAGGAGCACGAAGGTCGACGACGAGGTCACCGGAATGTTGAGGACCCCGTGATGCAGGATGTGCGTGGCCGGATCGGTCCAATCCGTATGCGGGAACGGTCCCGTGACGGACCGCCCCTTGTAGATCAGGTACGTCGAGATGAGTGACGCGAAGAAGAAGCACTCCGAGCCAATGAACGCCCAGATCGCGATCTTCGTGTGCGGAAGACCGGTGCTGGTGTAATGGTGCTCGGCGTGATGTTCGGCGACGGCGGTAGCCAAGGTGTTTCTCCGGTACGATAGCGGTCAGGCGCGTGCGACGCGCATCAGTGTTCGGGTTCGAGCGGCGTGAGGACCCATGCGTACAGCATGACGATGAAGATGGCGCCGCCTAACAGAATGATCGGGATCTGGCGGTGCCAGATGAGTCCGACGAACGCGAGCGTCAATCCCAGTGTCGCCAGGAGCGGCTTGATCGTCGGCGTCGGCATCGGAATGCCTAACTGCTCGGCCGACGGGTACGTGGGCAGCGGCTGGTCGGCGCCGGCCGTCGGAACGGGCGGCGACAGCGGCGACGGTCCCTGCTGCGGCCACATCGGATACCGCGACGTCACCGTTGGAATCGTCGCGTAATTGTAGTCGGGTGGCGGCGAGGGAATCGACCACTCGATCGTCGGCGCGTCCCACGGATTGTTGCCGGCGAGCGCGCCGTGACCGCGGCTGCGAATAAAGTTGATGAGGAAGAGCAGCGTGGCGAAGGCGATGATGAACGCGCCATACGACGACAGATGGTTGTCGAAGTCCCAGCCCTGATTGGCGTCGTACGACCAGATGCGGCGCGGCATGCCGTTCAATCCGGCGAAGTGCATGGGAAAGAACGCGAGGTTCATTCCGATGAACGTCAGCCAGAAGTGCCATTTGCCGAGCGTTTCGTTCATCATGCGCCCGGTCATCTTCGGGAAGTAATAGTAGATGCCGGCGAACAAGCCCATGATCGAGCCGCCGAACAGCACGTAATGGAAGTGGGCGACGATGAAATAGCTGTCGGTCTGCATGAGGTCAGACGGCGGCGACGAGTGCATGACGCCGGAGATGCCGCCGATCGTGAACAGGCCAACCAAGCCGATCGCGAACAGCGTCGACGTGCGGAACGTGAGGTTCCCGCCCCACATCGTGCCTAACCAGTTGAAGATCTTCACGCCCGTGGGAATGGCGATGAGCATCGTCGTGATGCTGAAGATCGAATCGGCCACCGGTCCCATGCCGACCGCGAACATATGGTGCGCCCACACACCGAAGCCGAGGAAGGCGATCAGGATGAGCGAGTACACCATCACCGGGTAGCCGAACAGCGGCTTGCGGGCGAAGGTCGGCAGCACCTCCGATACGAGGCCGAATGCCGGCAAGATCAGGATGTAGACCTCAGGGTGCCCGAACAACCAGAAGAGGTGTTGCCAGAGCAGCGGATCGGCTCCTGCTGTGATCTCGTAGAACTTGGTGCCGAAGAAGCGGTCGAAGAGCAGGAACGTGACTGCGACGGTGATGATCGGAAACGCGAGGATGATCAGGAATTGGGTAACGAATGCGGCCCACGTAAACACGGGCATGCGCATGAAGTGCATGCCCGGCGCGCGCATGTTGATGATCGTGGTGATGAAATTGAATCCGGCCGCGAGCGAGGACAGTCCGAGGATCTGCAAGCCGATCACCCAGAAGTCCATGTTGATGCCGGGGTTGAACTGGCGCGTGTTGAGCGGAGCGTACGCAAACCAGCCACCGTCGGGCGCGGCGTGGATGAGCCACGATACGTTCATGAACAAGCTGCCGGCGAGGAACACCCAGTAACTGAAGGCGTTCAAGCGCGGGAATGCGACGTCGCGCGCGCCGATCTGCAGCGGAATCAGAAGATTGAAGAACGCGGCCGACATCGGCATGATCGCCATGAAAATCATGGTCGTGCCGTGCATCGTGAACAGCTGGTTGTACGTGTCGGCGGAGACCAGGCGTCCGTTAGGCCCGTAGAGCTGCGACCGGATGAAGAGGGCTTCGATGCCGCCGATGACGAACCACCCGATGGCCGTGTACAGGTACAACTGGCCGATCTTCTTATGGTCCGTTGTGGCGAGCCAGCTCCAGATCCCGCTTTCGTATTTGTGCGCTTTGCCCGTGACTGACGGCGCCGCGACTGTGGTTGCCATTCCGGGTCTCCGTTACTTCAGGGACGAGAGATACGCGGCCAGATCGGCGATCTGCTGATCGTCGAAGGCGCCCATCGATTCGGGCAGGCCTTTTCCCATGGGCGGCATGATCACGCCGGGCTTCATGAGCCGCGCGTCCTTGATCCACATGGTCAGGTGCTTCATGTCGTTCGGGTACAGACCGGCGCCGATCGTCGTCCGGCTGCCGACGTGCGTCAAGTTAGGCCCGATGATGCCGGGCGATACGCCCTGGATCGTATGGCATCCGATGCACGCGGCGGTCTTGAAGAGCTGCGCGCCGCGGTCGGCATCTGCTTTGGCGATCGTGCTCTTGTCGAAATGCTCGTCGGTGGGAAGCGGCGTCTCGGGAACCGTCCACGTAGGCAACTGATCGCGCGGGTACGTCGCGGAGTTCGTGTCGGCGCTGGCGAGCGATGCCGCGGCGGGCGCCGCCGGCGCAGCCGCAGCCTTCTTGCTCGTGTCTGGCTGTGCGGGCGCCGCCGCTGTCGCGGGGAACGCGGGACCACTCTGCTGATGCTTGACCCACGCCGCAAACTGCTCGGGGCTCACCGTGAAGACGCGGAACCGCATGTTCGAGTGCGACGTGCCGCAATACTCGGCGCAGAAGCCGTTCCATGCGCCGGCGGAGTCGGGCGTGAACCACAGGTAGTTTGGTTTCTCCTTGTGGACAACGTCGCGTTTGCCCGCCAACTGCGGTATCCAGAACGAATGGATCACATCGTCGGTGCGCAACGTGAAGCTGGCGGTGCGTCCGACTGGGAGATAGAGCTCGTTCGCCGTGACAATCTTGTACTGCGGATATCGGAACTCCCACCACCATTGATGTCCGATGACTTCGACCTGCACTGACCCGGCCGCCGCCGCAGCTTGCGTCTCGAAAATCGCGCGGACGCTCGGCACTGCAATGATCGCGAGGATCACCGCCGGTATGAGTGTCCATGTGATTTCGAGTGTCGTATTGCCGTGCGTTTGTTGCGGCGTCGTTGCGTTGGGTCGTGCTCGGAACCTGAACAGTGCCCAGATGAGGGTGCCCTCGACGAGCACGAAGACGAGGCCGCCCAGAATGAGCAGGAGATACGTAAGCCGGTCTTCGGTGCGTCCGATCTCGGAGTGGGCGCCGAAGATGGTGTTGGGGAATCCGGCGCACGCGGCTAGGCCGAGGACGAACACCGGAGTCAGCGCGGCGTAGACGGTGCGGCGCGCGCGGTGAAAACCAGTCATCCCGAATCCTGATAGACGTTCGATGAGCAGACGCGTGGAAGGGGCGCGTCCGAGGCTGTGCATTTGGCGCGGAAGGTATCGGCTCACGCGAGGTAAATCAAGACGAAACCACGCACGTCACGACACGGGCGCGAGCCGTGGGTTCGGTCGCTCTTCACGACCCGCCTTGTGCTGCGAATGCCCATTCACACGCACGACGTCGGCAGTGAAGTCGAATTGGCCGCTAAAGAGCGACGATCCCACGCCGTACGAGTCCACTGGCACGCCGGCCTCCTCGAAGGCGCGAATCTTTTCGACGGTGAATCCGCCCGAGACGACGATGCGAACATCGTTGAATCCTTCGCCGTCGAGCGCACGACGGACGTTGTACACGAGCTGCGGATTCACCCCCGTGGGCGTGAAGCTCCCCATCTGCGGCAAAATCGATTGGTCAACCATATTTTCCGACGTGTCGAGGCGAACACCCCACAGGCGGCGCCCGAGCGCGCGGGCCGCGGCCAGCGACGTCCCGACGCAATCGTTGTCGTAATCGACGAGCGTGATGATCTGCACGTCGGGATCCATGTAGCTCGCAAATTTCAGCGTCGCGAGCACGGTGTCGCCGTCGTACGCGGCGATGAGCGCGTGCGGAACTGTGCCGATGCCGCTCGATCCCCACCAACTCGCCTGCGCATCGGTGGACACGCCGATGGCGCCCGCGACGTGCGCCGCGTAGCCATCCCCCGTCTGCACCAGCCAGTGATCGTGTCGCGCGGGAAAGAACAGCACCGATTTCGGCTTCGCCGCGTCGACGACGCGCCGGGTGTTGGTGCCGACGCGCGTGCGCCGCGCGAGGACGCCGAGATACAGCGTCTCGAGATGCGCGAATCCAGCGTACGGCCCTTCGATGGTCATCACGGTTTCCCACGGCGCGATCGCGTCGCCGTCATAGAGCGCACGCACTTCCAGTGCGGGCCAGTCGTCGGCGCACAACTTGAGAATCGCGATCGCTTCGTCCATGCCGCCCAGGTACGCGTGTGCCTTACCGAAGACCTGCATGGTGACGCGCGGGGAGTGGTGATCCTCGTTGAGAATATCGCGCGCGCGGACGAAATACTTGTCGGAGTAGTAGCCCTCTCGCATGCGCTCCACGGGCAGGTGGAACACGGCGGGGTCGAGTCGGGGACGCGGCACGCGATCGCTCGCGAGGATTATCGGGCGCGCTCGGCGCCGGCCATGCGGACCGGATCGAGAATGTCGGCGAGTTGATCCCGCGTGAGCAGCTTCGATTCGAGGACTACGTCTTTCACGCTGCGTCCCGTCTCGAGCGCGGTGCGCGCCACCTGGGTGGCCGCCTCGTAGCCGATGGCCGGCAGCAGCGCGGTGACGACGCCGATCGAATGATCGACGAACCAACGGAGGCGCTGTTCGTTAGGCGTGATCCCGGTCACGCAGCGCTCGCGGAGCACCAGGCAGGCGTTGCGCATCTCGGCCAGCGCGCTGAGCAGACGGAACGCGATCACCGGCTCGAAGACGTTCAACTGCAACTGGCCGCCCTCGGCGGCGACGGTGACGGTGACGTCGCCGCCGATCACGTCGAAGCAGACCTGGTTCACGACTTCGGGGATGACCGGGTTCACTTTGCCCGGCATGATCGATGAGCCGGGTTGCATGGGAGGCAAATTGATTTCGCCCAACCCGGCGCGCGGGCCCGAGCTCAGCAGTCTGAGGTCGTTGCAGATCTTCGAGAGCTTGACCGCGCAGCGCTTGAGCACGCCCGAGAGCTGCACGAACACGCCGGTGTCGGCGGTCGCTTCGACGAGGTCGGGTGCGGTGACCAACGGAAGGCCGGTGATCGCCGCGAGGTGCGCCCGCACGCGTTCGGCGTATCCGGCCGGCGCGGTGATCCCGGTGCCGATGGCGGTCGCGCCCATGTTGATCTCGCGGAGCAGGCCCTGCGTTTCCGCGAGCCGGTCGACGTCCTCGAGAATCGTATGTCCGAACGCGGCGAACTCCTGGCCGAGCGTCATCGGGACGGCGTCCTGCAACTGGGTGCGGCCCATCTTGAGGAGCCCGGCGAACTCGGCGCCTTTGTCCAGGAACGCGTTGGCGAGTGCGCGCATCGCATCGCGCAATTCTTCGATGCTCGCGTGCAGTGCAAGCTTGATCGCGGTTGGATAAACGTCGTTCGTCGACTGCGAGAGGTTGACGTGATTGTTGGGATGGACCGTCTCGTACTCGCCGCGCTTGTGGCCGAGGAGCTCGAGTGCGCGATTGGCGATGACCTCGTTGGCATTCATGTTGGTCGAGGTGCCGGCGCCGCCCTGGATCATGTCGACGAGGAAATGTTCGTGGTGGCGGCCGGCGCGGATTTCTCGCGCGGCGGCGACGATGGCATCGCGGATTGGAGGCGCCAGGAGGCCCAGGTCGGCGTTGGCGAGCGCGGCCGCTTCTTTCACGGCGCCGAGCGCGGCGATGAGGACGGGAAACTCGCGCACCGGCAGGCCGGTGATCGGGAAGTTCTCGAGGGCGCGCAGCGTCTGGATGCCGTACATGGCATCGTCGGGGACGTCGCGCTCGCCTAACAGATCGTGCTCGCGCCGGCGGCGTCCGTCGGCGAAGCCCAACATACGGCCGTGGCCGGCGAGGGTCGCGTCGGCCGAGCGGAGCCGCTGGGAGATGGCGCGGGCGGCGCGGGCGACGAGGCGTGCATAGAGCGCCGGCCGCTCCTGCACGATCGCGCGGACGTCGAGCGCGTTCCAGAACGCGATCGTCGTCGGTTCGAGCGTGCGCGCGCTCGTCCCGTGGGGCGCGTCTTCCTCGAGCAGCATGCCCTCGCCGAGGGCTTCGCCGGTGCCTAACGTTGCCAGGCGGACGGCGCGTCCGTCGCCGCCTTTCTCGATGGCGACGCTGCCGCTCTCGATGAGCGCGAAGATGCGGCGCGGGTCGCCTTCGCGGAACACGTAGCGGTCGGCGTCGAAGGAGGCGGACGTGACGGCGGCGCCGAGCGGTTCGAGCTCATCGGCGGAAAAGCCGTGAAAAAACGCGAAGCGGCGGAGGTCCACAGGTCGTTAGGCCGTGCAGAAGAAAGGACGAATCTCAGGCGCGCAGGCCGAAGGAAAGGACATCCATGCCGGCGCGAGCGGCGCTGGCGAGTACGCTGCCGACCAACGTCGAGTCGGACAGACGAATACACGACGTGTTGTCTTGTGGATGGACGACGTTGTAGTTGACGCCGTTCGTCGCGCAGTCGGCCTGCGCAACGTTGTAGCGCGTTTGTGGATCGTATTTCAGCGCCGGCGTGCCCGTTGCGAACGCAATGTGGCCGGCGTAGACAAGGATGTCGGCTGTCATCACGGTATCATCTTTCGTCAGCAACCTCGCCATGGGCTGGCCGAGCGCGTTCTTCTGCGCGGGATTCTTGCTGATGCCGGCAATCGACATCCCACAGACCTGCGAGACGACCCACCGGACGAATCCGCCGCAGTCGAAGTGCAGCTTGTCATTGCACGACTCGCCCCAGACGAGCGTCTTGTCCAAGTGACCCTGCTTTCGCTTGGTGTATTCCGTGCTTTCGTTGTAGTCCCGCGGTTCGCCATCCCCGGTGCCCAGGATCAACCGCGGCGTGAGTTTCTCGTGGCAGCTCCACGGCTCGAGATGTTTGTCGATGCAGTTCTTGATGAATGCTTCCAGTTTGTTGTCGGACGCTGGGTTGGCGATGATCGCGTTCGCCGGCGACGACACCACGAAGCAGCGCCCTGCGCAGACGAATCGTTGCGCGTCCTGATCGAAGTGCTGTGCGGCGGCGAACGTCGTCGATCCGCGCGCCGATGTGGCGAGACTGACCGCCTGGGGAGCGAAGTATTGCGGCGCCTTACTGGAGGGCCGCAGGCCTTCGGCGCCCCAAAGGTAGTGCGCGCCGTCGGTCGCCAACTTCTGGCACAGCGCCATGATTGCAGTGCGCCGCTCGTCACACCACTGCGCCACTTGGTCGGGCTGGTTGGTGTTCGCCATGGACACTCCTTCGGTCAGGCGTGGGGCGATGAGACTCGAGCGCTTTCGCAACGTCGGAAGATTACGTTCGCATCGGGCAACGGAAAGAGCGAGCCGGCGCGTCGTGCCCCATCGAAGCGTGGTGATGGCGCTGTTGCGGTTGCTTCGCGCGGGGCCGCGGATCAAATTCGCGGCGTTCGCCGTTTTCTTGGCTCGAGGAGGAACCGCTTGTCTCTCACCCGCCGTGACTTCATTGGCGCCGGCGCCGCCGCCGCGGCCGGTCTCGCGATGGCCCGGACGGCGAGCGCGTCCGGGTTGCCGGATTCGCGGATCGGGCGCCGGCGCGGCGCGGCCGCCGACAACCGACCTGCCGTCGTGTCGAGCGCCAACGGCATACGCGGCGTCGCCAGGGCGCGCGAGATGATGCTCCAGAACGCCGATCCGTTAGACGCGGCGATCGCGGGCGTCAACATCACCGAGCTCGACCCGACCGACCACTCGGTCGGGCTGGGCGGGCTGCCTAACGAAGACGGGGTCGTCCAGCTCGACGCCTCGTGCATGCACGGCCCGACGCGGCGCGCGGGCGCCGTCGGCGCGATCGAGGACATCGCGACGCCGTCGCTGGTCGCCAAGGCGGTGATGGACTACACCGACCACATCTTTCTCGTCGGCCCCGGCGCCAAGAAATTCGCTCTCGAGATGGGATTCAAGGAGCAGAACCTGCTCACCGACGAAGCGCGTCAGATCTGGCTCAAGTGGAAAGCCAACCACGATCCGAACGATGCGTGGCTCGACCACGACGACGACGTGAAGGTGCAATTCACGCACGGCACCATCAACATGAACGCCGTCACCGCGGCCGGCGACATCGGCAGTGTGACCACGACGAGCGGGATGTCCTACAAGATCCCTGGCCGCGTCGGCGACAGCGCCATCGTCGGCGCCGGCCAGTACTGCGACAACGATGTCGGGGCGTCCGGCAGCACGGGGCGCGGCGAAGCCAACATCAAGATCGCGGGTGCATTCTTCGTCGTCGAGCAGATGCGGAACGGCGCCTCGCCGGAAGAGGCATGCCTGCGGGCGCTGCAGCGCGCCATCCAGATGACCGAGGCGCGCCTGCTCGATGAGCGCAAGCGGCCGCGCTACGACCTGACGTATTACGCGATCGCGAAGGACGGCCGCTACGGAAGCGCGAACATCTATTCGGGACTGGAGTTCGCGGTGGCGGACGCGCGCGGCGCGCGGCTGGAACCGTGCGCCTACCTCTTCAAGGAGAGCGAGCGCCCGCGCGGCCCGGTGCCGATGCACGCGCTGTCGCGCTGACGATCAATGCCTAACCCAACACGCCGGGGCGTCCGGCGCCTGACCGTCGCGGCGGCCGCCGCGGTCCTCGCGGCCTGCGCCACCGCGCACCCCGCGCCCAACGCGGAGCGCGCGTCCGGCCCGCGCTTCCGGATCGGGTACGCTATCGCCATGCCCGACACCATCGGGCACCTGTACGAGATCCAGATCGACATCGGCGGCGCGTTAGGCGATACGCTCCGGCTCCAGATGCCGGTCTGGTCGCCGGGCCGCTATGCGCGCATGGACTTCGCGCGCAACGTGCGCGACGAGTCGGTGCAGGACGGGAACGGCCGCGCCGTACGCTTCGATCGCGAAAACGGCTCGCTCTGGCGCATCTATCCCGCCGGCGCGACGCACGTCACCGTGCGCTACCGCGTGTTCGCCGACAACCTGTCGGGCACGTTCAGCGTCCTCGACACCGCGCACGCCAACTGGAACGGCGCCTCGCTCTTCATGTACGTGGTGGGGCACAAGCCGGACTCGGTCTCGCTCGCCGTGACGCCGCCCAACGGATGGCACATCATCAACGGCGCCAGCACGTCGCCCGACCAGCGCCAATTCCGCTTCGCGAACTACGACGAGATGATCGATACACCCACCGAAGCGGCCAAGCACTTCGACGTCGACAGCTTCACCGTGGACAACCGGCTCTATCGCGTCGTCGTGCACCACAACGGGTCGCAGAACGGCTACCACCAGGGCTTCGTCAGTGCCGTCGAGAAAATCGTGCGCTACGAGAACACCGTCATCGCGCCGCCGCCGCTCACCATGTACACCTTCCTGTTCAACGTGGGCTACGACGGCAGCGACGGGATGGAGCATCTGTACTCGACGCAAATCCAGACGCGCGCGCCATGGACCGATTCATCGGCCGTGATGGCGACGATCTCCGACGCGGCGCACGAGTACTTCCACACGTGGAACGTGAAGCGCATCCGGCCGATGCTGCTCGGGCCCTTCGACTATTCCTCCGAGCGCTATGAGCCGAGCCTGTGGGTGGCGGAGGGTTGGACGCAGTACTACGGCGAAATCGGACTGCTCCGCGCCGGGATCGTCAGCAAAGACGACTACTACCAGACGCTCGCCCACGTCATCGACGCGAACCTCGAGTCCCCGGGTCGCAAAGTCGTCTCGGCGCGTATGGCGTCGTTTCTGGCGCCGTTCTGGGATGGCGCGGCGACGCCGATGCGCGTCGACCGCGGAAGCTTCTTCTCGTACTACACCAAAGGCGAAGGGCTCGCGCTGCTGCTCGACCTCGACATCCGGGCGCGGACGCACAACGCGAAGTCGCTGGACGATGCGCTGCGCGCGCTCAAGCGCATGACCTGGGACGCGCCTAACGCAAGCTACTACCTGCAGGGACGCGGCTACACCGAAGACGACGTTGTGCGCGCCGCGAGCGCGGCGGCCGGCGCGGATCTCACGCCGTGGTTCGACCGATACGTGGGCGGTGTCGAAGATCCGCCGTTCGCGGCGTCGCTCGCCCAGGCGGGCTTGCGCTTGCAGTCACAGTCCGGGCCGCACGGCGTCGAGTACACGGTGGTGGAGGATCCGAACGCAACCGCCGATCAGCTCCGCGTGCGGCACGGATGGTTGACCGGCACGGTCGGTCCCTGAGCGTCGACGCGGCGCCGCATCAGGGGCCGGCGCCCGTCGCTGCCGCAGGCTTGAACGTCGGTCCGGCAATCGTCTTCGGGATGGTCATGTACACGCACATGTTGCCGTCCACCAGCTCGGCGATCTTGAGATCCGCGGCGACGCTCGCCAGCGCGTAGGCCTTGTCGTGCGGCAGGCCTAACTGCTCGCCCAACAAATCGACCATCTGCTGCACGGCGACGCGCGTCGCTTGCGTCAGATCCTTGTCCATGCCCATCGTCATGAGCTCGGTAGGCGTCTCGCCCCGGGGCCACTCGAAGTGGAGATCCTTGCGCACGATCACCTGGAACCGGCCGGTGAGCGACGTCTCGATCGCCGTCTGATCCACCTCGCCGTCGCCCTGAGCCGCGTGGCCGTCGCCGATCTCGAGCAGCGCACCCGGCGCGTGCACCGGGATGTACAGCGTGGTGCCGACGGTGAGCGAGCGGTTGTCCATGTTGCCCGCGTGCGTGCCCGGCGGATTGCTCGAGAGCCGGCCCGAATCCGGCGGCGGCGCGTCGCCGATGCTCCCGAAAAAGGGACGCATCGGGACCCGAATCGTCGAGTCGATCGTCGCGATCATATGGACGGTGTCTAACGGAATGATCTGCGAGTGGTGCGGTGGCCCGCAGTTCTGGGGCAGGAACCCGCTGCATCCATTGTATGCGTACGCGACCGGGAACGAGATGCCGAGGATGCGCACCTCGAGCACGTCGCCGGGTTCCGCGCCGTCGATGTAGATCGGGCCGGTGAGGATGTGTCCACCGGGACCCTTGTCGGTCACCTTCGTCGTGATGTCGCGCAGCGACTGCTGTACTTCGTTAGGCGGAAGGCCCGCCCGCTCCAGACCCTGGGGCGAGTTCGTGATCAGCGTTTCCACTTCCACGGTGTCGCCGGACGCGACGCGGAGCACCGGTTTCGCCGCGGCGCTGTAATAGCCCCAGGCGACGGTGGTCGGCGTCGCTGCCAGATGGTGAAAGTGCGGCCGGGACTGCGCGGCTGCGGTCGACGCAGAAAGAACGACAGCCGGACAAAGCCCGACTAGAACGGACAGGGCCGTTGAGACGCGCATGTGGACTCGCGGGTGGGAGAACCGCGAGGAAGTTACGCGGCGTCGCGCGCGGCCAACAGCCGCGGGCGCGACTTACGCGGGAGAGGGCGCGACGTCGACGGCCGGTTGTACGGCGACGCCTCGGCTGCGCCGGCGCACGGGCTCCGGTGGCAGGGCGATTTCGTCGAGCCGGAACGCCGAGATCTGGGCCAACAATTTCCGCGATGCATCGGCCAGAGCGGCCGAGGCGGCAGCGATCTCCTCCGCGCCAGCGCTCTGCTGTTCGGTGGATGCGGCGACCTGTTCCATGGCCGCGGCGAACGACTCGGTGCCACGCGCAAGGTGCTCGAGGCGTATGGTCGATTCGGCAATGAGCTCGCGCGACTGGTTCGCCGCCTGCTCGATCGCATGCGTCCAACCTTCGGTCTGCGCAACCGCGCGTTCGACCTCAGTGAACGACGACAGCGCCCGTTCGGTGGCCTCGCGGACGCTGGCGACGGTGGCGGCCGTGCGGCGACTCGACTCACGGGACGCTTCGACCTTGCTCAACAGCGACATGACCATCTCTTCGGTGCGCTCGGCCGCGCTGTTGGAATTTGCCGAAAGCTTGCGAATCTCGCTGGCGACGACCGCGAAGCCTTCGCCTTGCTCGCCGGCGCGCGCGGCTTCCATCGAGGCGTTGAGCGCCAGCAGCTTGGATTGGCGCGCCATGCGGCGGACGAGCGTGACGAACGAGCGGATCTGCTCGAACGCATTCACCAGGTCGGCGGCGGCCGCCGCGGACGACTCGGCTTCGGCGGCGAGGCTGCCTAACGCAGCTTCGCTGGCGTCGAGTCCCGCCCGGTTGGCGCGCGCCAGGGCATGGAGCGCGTCGTTGCGCTCCACCCCTTCGTGCGCGCCGGCGGACAGTTGGTCCGCGATGCCGGAAAGGGTCGATGCATCGGCTGCCGTGCGCGCGATCGCCTGCGCCATCTCGGCCGCCTGAGCGCTCAGCTCGCTCGACGTGTGCGCCATCTCGCCCGCCGCCGTCGACATCTGCTCCGTGCCCGCCGTGATCTCCGCCGACTGCGCGGCCGTCTGTTGGGCAGACTCTCTGAGGATGCGCACCAGACGGCGGAGCTCCGCGATCATGCCGCCGGTGGCTCTGCCCAACCGACCGAGCTCGTCGTCCTCGCCAATGGGCGCGATGTCCACGGCAAGATCGCCTGCGGCGACGCGCTCCGCCGCTTCGGCGAGCAGGGCCGCCGGTTCCGTCACGCGACGCGACACGTAGCGGCTCAGGTAAATGAGCGCGAGCTCGACGATGCCGAGCATGATTGCCGCTCCGAGCAGAATCGATGTCTCCGCGCCGTGCAGATGGTCGAGCGGCTGGCCGGCGAGCGTATTCCGGATCCAGTGATCCGCCACCAGCGCGAACACCGACACGACGCACAGCGCGAGCGTGCCGCCGCCGGCGACAATGCGCCGCTGCACCGAGCGCACGCTGCGCCCGAGTGCAATGGTGTCGGCGTCGAGTGTCGCGCGCTTGTGTGCGATGCTCATGGGGCTAGATTTCCGAAGGCCGTACATATCACGGGCGTTGCTTTCACTCCGAGCCGTTGGACCATGCCCGTCCCTCGTCCGCGGCGAGACGCAACATGACTTCGTCCACACCCAACTCCACGGCCGCGGGCCACGCGAGTTACGATCCGGGCGCCATCGAGCAGAAGTGGCGGGAGCGGTGGCGTGCCGAGCGAACCAACTCGCCCGATCTCACCGGCGCGGAGCGTCCGTACTACCAACTCATGATGTTCCCGTACCCGTCTGCCGAAGGCTTGCACATCGGCAACGTGTTCGCGTTCACGGGCAACGATATTCATGGACGATTCCAGCGCCTCCAGGGACACACGGTGTTCGAGCCGATCGGGTTCGACGCCTTTGGCATCCATTCCGAGAATTACGCGCTGAAGGTCGGCATCCATCCGATGGAGCTGATCCCGCGCAACATCGCGAATTTCCGGCGCCAGCTGCGCCGCGTTGGGCTGATGGTCGATTGGTCGCACGAGCTGTCCACCACGGATCCGGCGTACTACAAGTGGACGCAGTGGATCTTCCTCCAGCTGCTCGAGCGCGGGCTCGCCTACCGCGGTAAGGCGGCGGTGAACTGGTGCCCGTCGTGCAAGACGGTGCTGGCGAACGAACAGGTCGTGAACGGCGCGTGCGAGCGGTGCGGCACGCCGGTCGAGCAGCGCTATCTCGAACAGTGGTTCTTCAAGATCACCGAGTACGCGCCGCGGCTGCTCGCGAATCTGGACTGGATCGATTGGTCGGACACCACGAAGACCGCCCAACGGAACTGGATCGGCAAGTCCGAAGGAGCGGAGATCGACTTCGCGGTGGCGGACGCCGACGCATCGATTCGCGTCTTCACGACGCGGCCCGACACCATTTTCGGCGCGACCTACGTCGTGCTCGCTCCCGAGCATCCGTTAGTCGACGCCGTCACGTCGCCGGCGCAGCGGGATCAGGTGCGCGCGTATGTCGAGCGCGCGGGCAAGCGCGATCTGGTGGCCCGGAAGGTCGGCGATCGTGAAAAGACCGGCGTGTTCACGGGCGGCTACGCGGTGAATCCGGCCACGGGTGCGCGCATCCCGGTGTGGGTGGCAGACTACGTGCTCATGGAATACGGCACCGGCGCCATCATGGCCGTGCCGGGTCACGACGAGCGCGATTTTGCGTTTGCGCGCGCGTTCGATCTGCCGATCGTGCGCGTCGTCGCCGCGCCGGGCGACGATGCGGCGGCGCCGCTCGCCGAGGCGTACACCGACAACGAAGGCGGCCGTCTGGTGAATTCGCCGCCGTTCGATGGGCTCACCACGACCGAGGGCAAGGCGCGCATCGTGGCCTGGTTAGGCGAACGCGGCCGCGCGAAACCGACGGTCACGTATCGGCTGCACGACTGGACGATCTCCCGGCAGCGCTATTGGGGTCCGCCGATCCCGATCATCTACTGCGACGCGTGCGGCATGCAGGCGGTGCCGGAGAAGGACCTGCCGGTGCTGCTGCCGCCGATTACGGACTTCCGTCCGGACGACAGCGGCGTGTCTCCGTTAGCACGGCACGAAGAGTGGTACCGCGTGCCGTGTCCCGAATGCGGCAAGATGGCGCGGCGCGAGACCGACGTGTCGGACACGTTCCTCGACAGCGCGTGGTACTTCCTGCGCTATCCGAGCACCGAGTTCACGGACGTGCCCTTCGACGCCGGCCGCACGAAGCGGTGGCTGCCGGTGAACATCTACATCGGCGGCAACGAGCACGCCGTGCTCCACCTGCTGTATTCGCGGTTCATCACGATGGTGCTGCACGACGCAGGGTACCTGGATTTCGAGGAACCGTTCACGCGATTCCGTGCCCACGGGCTGCTCATCCGGAACGGCGCGAAGATGTCCAAGACCAAGGGCAACGTCGTGAACCCCGATGAATACATCGAGCGGTGGGGCGCCGACACGATTCGCCTGTACCTCATGTACATGGGACCGCTCGAGGAAGGCGGCGACTTCCGGGACAGCGGCATTTCGGGCATGCGCCGGTTTCTGGACCGGCTCTGGGCGTCGGCGCACGAGATGCGCAGCGACGGCGTGCCGGACGATGCGGTGATACGCAAGCTGCACCGCGCGATCCGCAAGGTGACGGAAGACACGAGCCGGCTGGGCTACAACACGGCAATCGCGGCGATGATGGAATACATGAACACGCTGCGCGGCGGGGAGCGCGTGCCGCACCGCGCCGAGGTCGAGCCGCTGGTCCAGCTCGTGGCGCCGTACGCCCCGCACATCGCCGAGGAGCTGTGGGAGCGGTTAGGCCACACGGGAACGGTGTTCTCGTCGCGGTGGCCGGCGTTCGATCCGGCGCTGGCGGCGGAAGACGAGATCGAGCTCGCCGTGCAAGTGAACGGCAAGCTGCGCGGGACGGTGCGGGTGGCGCGGGACATCGCGCAGGATGATGCGCTCGCCGCGGCGCTGGCGGTTCCTTCCATTGCGAAGTTCGTCACCGGGACGCCGCGCAAGGTGATCTTCGTGCCCGGCCGGCTGCTCAACCTCGTCGTGTGACGCCGGCCAGCGCCTAACGGAACGCCGGCCGCGGGCTTACTTGGTGGTGTCGAGCAGCGAGCGGCCCGTGCCGATCTCGGTGGTGAGGCGCCGGATGCCATCGCGCGCCTCGGTGACCACGGGGACGAGCACCGAGTCCGGCGATCGCCACACCTTGGTGACCCACGTATAGGCGTCGAGCGCCTCGGCGCGTTTGCCTAACCGCTCCAGCAGGTGCGCCCGGAGCAATTCCGTCGGCACGCTGAGCGGCGAGCCGAACGTGATGGTGCGCGTGGGCAGCAGGCGGAGCGCCTCGGCGCGGCGTCCGCTGTCCGCGAGGAGTTGGGCCTGGGCGACGCGCGCCGGCGCGCACTCGACGGCATCACACAGCGAATCCGGGATCGCGGCCAGGAGTGCGAGCGCCGCGGCCGAATCGCGCCGCGCCAGGGCCAGATAGGCGGGCACTTCGCGTTCGCCTAACGAGAGCAGGGCGGCGTCGGACGGCGGGACGCGGACGCGCGCGATCGTCTCGAGCGCCGCCGCGGCCCGGCGCAGACTGCCCGAGTCGTGGGTGGCGCCCCACCACGGAATCGCGTACACGAGCTGGGGCGACGGGTGCGACAACAGCGCCGTCGCTTCGGCAGCGGCCGTGTCGCTCGGAATGAGCCCCGCGAGCGCCGCGCTGAAGGCGAATACCGGCCGCCGTCCCTCATCGCCTTCCGCCAGCGCGCGACGCACGTGTCCGCGCATCGCCAGCCGCAACGCGAGCACGCGCTCCACCGTGGCAGAGTCGTACGACAAACCAGGGGGATCGCGTCCCGGCGCGCTCAGGCGTGTGAGCGCTTGAATGTCCCGCTCGGCGAGGTCGGGCCACTTGTCGAGGAGAAAGTGCGCTTGGAGCAGCTCAGCGGGCGATGCAGCCCGCAGTGCACTGTCGCGCGCTGCCGCCGCCACGCCCGGCGCGACGAGCGCCCGAACCATGCGAACGACGTTGGCCTCGGTTCCGATCGAATCCACTGCCAGATACGCCTGCGCGTAGCGTAAGGCGCGGCCGGAGTCGTCGAGTGCTAACGACTCCTCGATGGGATGGATGTACGCGGGCGCGAGCTGCGAGTCGCCGGCGATCGCGCGATCGAAGGCGTCGATGATTTCCTGGCTCGTGAAGTAGTGCCCGGGCACGTGTCCCAGGTGCTCACGCAGCTCGCCGGTGAGGTACCAGACCTCGGGATCGTTCGGGTAGCGCCGGATCAGCGCGTTGTCCAACGCCGCCAGCGTTGCGCCGGTTCCGCCGTCTCCGGTCACGCCCACGAACGCGACGATGAGGCTGTCGCGGGGCGACAATCCGTGATTGAGTCGCCCGGCGCGCGCCCGGTCGGCTACGGATTGTTCGTCATTGGCGCCGTCCTTCCATCCATGCACGAAACTGGCTCGCAGCCAGGCGAGCGCGAAGTTGGAGTCGGCCGCGATGGCCCGGTCGTACGCCGCGGCGGCCGAATCCCAGTTGGACGCGCGGTACCACTGCTCGCCTTGCAGGTAGGCCTTGATCGCGGTGAGCGACGACGAGCCCATCGATCCGCCTAACGATACCGCGATCCGCCGCACGCGGCTCAGGTTTCGCAGCAGCCGTACGCTGAGCGAGTCGCACAGGCGGTCGATGTGGGACTGGGCGTCTTCGGCGTCCACGTCGCCGATCGACCGGCCCGTCGACACGTTGACGAGCGTGGCGCTCACGTGCACCGAATCCGTGCCCGATCGTGAAATCGATCCGTAGACCGCCAGTCCGGCGCCGGTCTTTCGGCCTAACGCTACCGCGGAACGGCGATCCGCCCGCCCGGACCAGTGCCGGATCACGGTCGTCGGCGCGACGCTGCTCAGCGGGCCCGCCCCATCGAGGTTGCGCGACAGCACGTCGACCAAGCCCTCGTGCCAGAGCGACAGCCCGTCGTCCAGGACGTCGAACGGCGCCACCGCGATCACGTCGGGATCGACGCGCGCCAGGTGATGCGTGCGCCAGTACCACGTGATCGCGCTGCCTAACGCAACGATCACGCCCGCCGCGATGCCCAGCACCACCGGCGTGAGCGCGCGCGGCCGGCGGGGCAGCGGACCGGCCCCGGCCACCACTGCGTCCCGGAACTCGCCGGCCGTCGCGAACCGGTCCGCCGGATCCTTGGCCATCGCCTTCGTGATCGCGCGCGCGAGTCCGACCGGCACCTCGGGACGCACCTGGTGCAGGTCCGGCGGCGCGTCGCGAAGATGCGCCGCCAGGACGGACTGCGCGTTGGGACCGCTGAACGGCGGCACGCCCGCCAGCATCTCGTAGCCGACCACCGCCAGCGCATAAATGTCGGCCCGTGCGTCGATGTGCGTCTCACCCGACGCCTGTTCGGGCGCCATGTAACCCGGCGTCCCCACGCCGAGGCCGGTCCCGGTTAGGCGCGCTGCGCCCTGCGCCGTCACGATCGCCCGCGCCACCCCGAAATCCGTGAGCGCCGCGTGGTCGCCCTCGAGCAGAATGTTCTCCGGCTTCACATCGCGATGCACGACGCCGCGATTGTTGGCGTACTCGAGCGCGTCCGCGATCTCGTGGAGAATCCGCACCGCCTCCGCCACCGGCAGCGGCCGCTCGTGCGTCAATCGGTGGCGCAGCGACTCGCTCTCCGCGTACGGCATCACGTAATACAGCAGATCGTCGCGCGCGCCCGCCGTCAGCACCGGCAATATGTGCGGGTGCCGGAGATGCGCTGCCATCTCGATTTCTTGCTTGAATCGCGCCGCGCTCACCGCGCTCGCCTGCTCGGGCGGCAGCAGCTTCACCACCACGCGGCGCTTCAACCGCTGCTCCGTGGCGAGAAAGACCCGGCTCATGCCTCCGCCACCGAGCTCTCGCTCTATGACGAACGCGTCACCGAGGGCCTGTTGCAGTTGGGCCTGTGATGAATCCACGGACGCGATGGAACATGTGGAGGACGCGCCAATATGAAGCGCACGTCCATCGACTGAAAGACCAGAATGACTCGTGATGCTGCGGATGCGCGGCTGGTTGCGGGCTCGAGCTCAGTGCATCGTGCGTGCCACCCATTCGCCCACATAGAATCCGGTCACCGCAACACCCAGTCCGACCACGAACATGTCCAGGCCGGATCGCAACACACTGCGCCCCGTGAACACCGACCGCGCCGCGCCAACCAGAAAATGCGACAGCATCGCGATGACGAACGACGCGATCATCGCATCGAGTCCCCGCATGACGAGAAACGGGAACACCGGAATGAACGCCCCGACCGCCGTCGCGAGCCCGGTCACCCAGCCTTCGCGCAATGGTGACGCAGCTTGCTCTCCGATCTTGAGCTCTTCCTGAACCTGCTCCTCGAGCATCCGCTTCGGATCGCTCATCACGGATGTCGCGAGCTCCTGCGCCGCCGTCCGCTCCATGCCCTTGGCTTCGTACATGAGCGCCAGCTCATCGCGCTCGATTTCGGGCATCAGCTCGACTTCGGTGCGCTCCATGGCGATCTCGTGCTCGTACACTTCCTGTTCGCTCTTCGCCGCGAGATAGCCGCTCGCGCCCATCGACAGCGCATCGGCAATGAGTCCGGCGATACCGGCGAGCACTACAGTCTCGTGCGCCTGTCTTGCGGTCGCGCCGATCATTCCCGCGACGAGCCCGAAGTTCGCGGTGAGCCCGTCGTTGAAGCCGTAGACCACGTTTCTGAGAAAGCCGCCCGATTCGGCACGGTGCCACGGCTCACCGGCCCGACCCGCCATCTCGCCCAAGGTGCTCGCGTGCTCGGCCGATTCGCGGGCTAATAGGAGCGCTTCGCCCTTGCCGGCGCCGCCCGATGGAAGCGAGCGGTGCATGGACAGGTAGCCGCGAACTTCGCGACCTTCTTCCGCGAGCAGCATCGGCAGCAGAAAGCGCGGACCGAATGTGCGTCCAAGGATCGCGAGCAGTCGCGCGCGGGCGGACGGGACGAACGGCTTTGGCGCGCGGCCAGCGCGTCGCAACAGATCGGCCCAGATGGTGACGTGCCGGTCCTCGACCTCGGCCAACCGCCGATAGAGGTCCTGTTTCGGCGCGTCGCGCTCGGCATCGGCCAGGGCGCGGTACAGAAACGCCGCGTCCGCTTCATCCTGCCAGTGATGCTCGAAGGCGTCCAGATCCTTGCCTTGCGGCGCGGTCGACGGTGCGGGCGGCGGCGTCCGGCCAACTGCGGTAGACATGGGGCGAAATATCGCAGTGGCCGGTGTCCAAGGGAATGCAGGAGGGCAACCGTCCTCGGGGCCCCGGTGACTCATCCGGTGCAGGTCCTACTTCTACCCGGCCCAGGAGCGTTTTCAGTATGCGACCAACACATCTCGTACTCGGCGCCGTCGTGGTGCTGGGCAGCGCTGTCCCGATTGCGGCTCAGGACCAGCCCTCGAAGGCGATGACGGTGGTCCGGCTGTCGAGCAACGACAACGATGACCGCGCCGCGTTAGGCATTACCACCGGCGCCTCGGGCAAGCGGGACACGCTCGGGTTGTTGATCGAGAACGTCACGCCTGACAGTCCCGCCGACAAGGCGGGCTTGCTCGAGGGCTATCGCATCGCGTCGATCAACGGCGAGAACCTGAAGCTCGCTCCCGGCGATGCCGGCGAGCCCGACATGGACGGCATCATGACGCGCCGCCTCGCGCGCGAACTGGGGAAGGTGAAGGCGGGCGACGACGTCACGCTGCAGGTGTACGCCGATGGCGCCTACAAGACCGTGAAGGTGAAGACGGCCGCACTCGAGGACGTCACCGTGCGTCCCGTGCGCATGTCGTCCGAAGACTACGACGACCGCGCCGTGGTTGGCATGAGCCTCGATGGCGGCGGCAGCACGCGCGACACGTTAGGCCTTCTGGTGACGCAGGTCGAGAACGACGGGCCGGCCGACAAGGCGGGCATCGAGGAAGGGAACCGCATCGCGTCGATCGACGGCGTCGACCTGCGCGTGCCCGCCGATGAAGCGGTGGGCGGCGAGTTGTTAGGCGCGAAGCAGCGCCGCTTCTCACGCGAGCTGCAGTCAAAGAAGGCCGGCGACGAGGTCACGATGCAGGTGTACGCGAACGGCGCCACGAAAACGGTGAAGGTGACCACGGCCCGCGCCGCCGACGTGTACAAGGACAGGGATGGACGCCGCCTGCGGATCGGTTCCTTCGATGGCGCCACCTGGATCGCGCCCGCGGCGCCCATGGTGCAGTTGCGCGGCCTGGAAGAATCGATGCGCCCCATGCAGATCGAGATCGAGGACGCCAAGCGCGCAGCCGTGGACGCTCGCGCCCTCGCGCTGCGCCAGGAAGACCTGGCGAACGTGCAGTCGCGCCTCGCGGCCGTACGGGCTCGCCTCGCAGCCAGCGCGTGGGACGATGCCGGCGCCATGGGGAGCAACGGCTGGCTGAGCGGCGGTCCGGGCAGCTCGGTCATGATTGGCGGGCTGCGCATGTCCGTGGTGAGCCCCGAGCTGAGCAGCTATTTCGGCAAAGGCAGCGAAGACGGGCTCCTGGTCCTCGATGCGACCGAAGATTGGCACCCGCTGCAGGCCGGCGACGTGATCGTGTCGCACAACGGCAAGTCGGTGCGCGACGGCGACCATGCATCCATCTCGATCGACAGCGATGAGGACAACACGTTCATCGTGTTGCGCAAAGGGTCGCGGCTGACGCTGCACGTGAAGGCGCACTGACGAGCGCCCGGGCGCCTCACCAGAGGCGCCCGATGTTCCACGTGCCGCCGGCGTAGAGCGCGTGCGGCTGCGGCCCGTCCAGCGGCAGGATCACGCCGGTATCGACTTCGGCCCAACGCCTAACGGTAAAGACCGGACCCGTGAGCAGGGCCACGATCGGCGCCGAGCCATGCGGTCCGCCGGTGCCGGGCAATCCGTACACTTCCGCCGTCCAGCCGAGCACGCCGCGAACCGGCGTGCCCGCCGACACCGTCCACAGCGTGGCGTCCCGCGATGCGTGCGCGGTGCTCGCGCGCCGCGTATACCCCGCATTGATGTCGAGCTCCACCGGTCCCAATTGGTGGCTCGAGATCAGCGTGATTTTCGCGTCGCTGGAACCGGTGCCGGTGCCGTCGCGCACGCTGCCCGTTGGTAACTCGAGCGCGGGGAGCACCGCAAACGAGCCGAGCACCGGGAGGCTGTCGGCGATGCGCCATTTGAGCGACACGGTCACATCGCCGCCCGCCTCCCGCGCCGGGCCGATGCTCGTGTTGCGCACCCAGGCGTCGCTGAGCTCGAGCTGCAGACGCGGTGCGACGCCGATCTTGAGCGACACCGGAGTGCTCAACGCGTGCACGCCGGCATCGAAGCGGTCCAGCTCGACGCCCGCCTCGAGCTCGATCCAGCCCGGCCAGACGGTGTACGCGTGCGTCGCGACCGTGGGTCGCTCGGGTTGGGCGTCGTGCGGATCGGCGGCCTCCTGCGCCGGCGAGCGCGCCGCGACGAGCGCGACGGCTGCCGCCACGAGGTGCGCGCGGCGCATCAGAACTCGATCTGGGCGCCCAGCTCGACGACTCTGTTAGGCGGAAGCCCGAAGAATTGCGTGGCGGCGCGCGCGTTGCGCCCCATGAACACGAAGAGCTTCTTGCGCCACCGCGCCATCGGCGTGTTGCCGGTCGGGATCAGCTCTTCGCGGCCGAGATAGAAGGACGTCTCCGCCTGCCGCGCACGCAGCCCCAACGCTTCGCACCGCGAGAGAATCTCGCGCACGCTGGGCGTCTGCATGAAACCGAAGTGCGCGATCGCCCGGTAGAATCCTTCGCCTAACGGATCGAGCCGCAAGCGCTCGGCCGCCGGCACTTCGGGGACGTCCGCCGTCAGCACCGACAGCAGAACCACCTGCTCGTGCAGCACCTTGTTGTGCTTGAGATGGTGCAGCAGCACCACCGGTGCGCCGCTCGTATCCGAGGTCATGAATACCGCGGTGCCCGGAACGCGCGGCGGTTTGCGGCGGCGCACGTCCTCCAGGAAGAGGTCGATCGGCAGACTCGCGCTGCGCAGCAAGTCCTGGAGCAGCGTGCGTCCACGCTTCCACGTGGACATCATGATGTACAACACCACCGCGACGACTAACGGGAACCAGCCGCCGTGCTCCACCTTCACCGCGTTCGCGACGAGGAAGGCGACGTCGATGACGAGAAACACAGCCAGAAAGGCGCCCGCCCGCGGCAACGACCACTTCCACTCATCATGTGAGATGAAGAAGAAGAGCAGCGTGGTGATCGCCATTGTGCCGGTGACCGCGATGCCGTACGCCGCCGCCAGCGCGCTCGATGACCGGAAGCCGAGCACCAGGCCGATACAGCCGACCATCAGGGCCTTGTTCACTTCGGAGATGTAGATCTGGCCGGCCTCGTGCTTCGATGTGTGCGTGATCGTCACGCGCGGCGAATACCCCAGCTGCATGGCTTGCTGCGTGAGCGAGAAGGCGCCCGAAATGAGCGCCTGCGACGCGATCACTGCCGCCGCCGTCGCGAGCAGGACCATGGGGTAGAGCAGCGGCTGGGGAACGAGCCGGAAGAACGGGTTGGTCGCCGCGCTCGCATCGCGCAACAGCAATGCGCCCTGGCCAAAGTAGTTGAGCAGAAGGGCCGGGAACACGAGCACGAACCACGCGGCGCGAATGGGACGCCGACCGAAATGCCCCATGTCGGCGTACAGCGCCTCGGCGCCCGTGAGCACGAGGACCACCGCGCCCAACAGGAAGAACCCCTGCCACCCGTTCTCGGCGAAGAACCGGATCGCGTACATCGGGTCGACCGCCAGCAGAATCGCCGGCTCTTTCATGATCTCGGCCACGCCTAACGCGGCGATGCTGGCGAACCACAACAGCATCACCGGGCCGAACACCTTGCCGATGCGGTCGGTCCCATGGCGCTGGAACAGGAACAACACGAACAGCACCAGCACGCTGAGCGGTACGACCATCTTGCCGAACACGGGCGTGGCCACCCGCAACCCTTCGATCGCGCCGAGCACCGTGATCGCCGGCGTGATGACGCCGTCGCCGTACAACAGCGCTGCGCCGAACAACCCGAGCGTGATGAGGACCGCGACCGGCACGATGCCCACGCGTCCGCGCAGCCCGCGCTGGATGAGCGCGAGCAGCGCGAGGATGCCGCCCTCGCCTCGGTTATCCGCCCGCATGATGAACGACAAATACTTCACGCTCACTACGAGCGTGAGCGCCCACACGACGAGTGACAGTGCGCCGTACACGTTGGGCGCCGTCGGCGCTATCCCGCTCGACGGACTGAAACACTCCTTGATCGCGTACAGCGGACTGGTCCCGATGTCGCCGAAGACGACGCCGAGCGCTGTCAGCGACAGGATCGCAAGCTTCCGCCCTCGCGGGCGCTCTTCGATCCGTTCGCGATCAGGACGGGCCAAGAACGTCCCGCTGAACGATCCGGTTGTCGTTGGAGAAGCGCTTCCCGCGCCCGCATCAGCCGGCGCGTGTGCACCGGAGCGGGCTGGTTCAGCGGCCATGTAGAAATCTGAGCCTTGACATACACCCTGCGGTCGCGAAGAACGTAAGGCGACCACTCGTGTGGATCGGACCAAAAAATCGGGTCGCGGACTAAATCCGCGACCCAGAGCCCGCCTTGGAACTTAGCGCAAACGACCGCGCAGTCCAGCGTTGCAGGTTACTAGCCTGCGGTTCCCGATGCCCCAGACGACCCAGCGGCACCCCCGGAACGGGCGATCTCGTCGATTTCCTTGCGCGCGCGGTCGAGCGCGTCGCGGATCCTGCGGATCTTGTCGGCGTCGGACGTGTTGTGCCACGCCATGCTGTAGGTGGCGCGAGCCAGCTCTTTGAACGCCCGGTTGACCTCGGTCATCGGTGGTCCAAAGAAGCTCGTGCCGAACTCCGAAATCCGCTCGAAGATGTCCTCGACTGTCGATTTGTTCTCGGCGAGGTAGGTGCGTCCTTCGGGCGTGATTTCGTAGATCCGCTTGCCTCCCTCCTCCTGTGTTGCGCGGGCGTAGCCCATGTCCTCGAGCATGGTCAGCGTCGGATACACGGTGCCGGGGCTGGGCGCGTACGCGCCGCGAAACCGCTCCTCGAGCTCCTTGATGATCTCGTAACCGTGGCGGGGCTTCTCCTCGAGCAGCTTGAGGATCACGTACTTGAGATCGCCCTGCTCGAACATGCGCCCGCCCCTGAAACCGCGGCGGCCACGCGGCCCGCCACCGCCCCAAAACCAGCCCATGACGCCGGGGTCAAAGCCCCGTCCCGCACCAGCCCATCCTTTAGCGCCCCAGTGGTCGTGACACATAGGTAGCCTCCATCCCAAAGATATGTCGTAGATATATCGACGGACTAAGATATGTCGCCCGATATATCTTCGCAATACCCTCGCGAAGGTTTCGCCGAGCTCATCTATAAGATGAGGTCGCTGTTGGGGATCATCCCGTTCACACATCCCGTTGCGCGACCGTTTGTCGTAGAGTTGAGAGCCTTTTTCGATCCAGCGAACGGGAGGGCGCGAATGAGGTCCCTCGACGGCAACAGCGTGATTACACGACGTCGGCTGCTCCAGCGCGCCGCCGGAATCTGGGCATCGTGCGGCGTATTGTCATTTGTCAGTGCCGAGAGAACCGAGGCCCGCCTAACGAGTGCAAATGACGCAACGTCCGACTCGGTCTCGTCCGGCAAGATTGCGTTGGAAGAGCATTTTGTCGTCCCGGAGACTCTAGCCGCGAGCTATGGGGCGCTGGGTAGCGCCGAATTTCAAAGGCGGTTGGCCGATATTGGAAGTGCGCGAATCGCCGAGATGGACCGAGGCGGTTTGGACGTTTGCATTCTTTCGCTAGTCGGGGACGGCATCCAGGCAATTCCGAGCATTCCCGAGGCGATTCGCGTGGCGCGGCGCGCGAACGACCATCTCGCCGAGCAGATCGCCAAGAATCCGAAACGTTTCAAGGGATTTGCTGCGCTACCGCTGCAGGATCCGCAGGTTGCGGCTCAGGAGCTAACGCGCTGCATCAAAGAACTGGGATTCTGTGGGGCGCTCGTCAACGGATACTCGCAGATCGACACGGCGGAATCCACCGTGTTCTACGACCTGCCGCAGTACCGTGATTTCTGGGCCACGGTGCAGGAGCTTGATGTTCCATTTTATCTGCACCCGCGATCGGCATCCGCCGGCGAACCGGCTTACGAAGGCCATCGTTGGTTAATCAGCTCAGTATGGGGATTCGCGGCGGAGACTTCGGTCCATGCCCTCCGCCTCATGGGCAGCGGATTGTTCGACGACTATCCGAGGCTCAAGATTATTCTCGGTCACCTGGGAGAAGGGCTCCCCTGCAACATCTGGCGTATCGATAACCGCGTATCGCGAACATTGGGAGCCAAGCCGAGCGCCAAGCGTCCCATTGGTCACTATTTGCGAGAGAACTTTTACATCACGACGAGCGGCAATTTTAGGACGCCGACGCTGATCGAAGTCGTGGCCGAAGTCGGCGCCGACCGCGTCCTCTACTCGGTGGATTTCCCATTCGAAGACACGGCCATCGCGGCAGACTGGTTTGATCACGCCGCGATCAGCGATTCGGACCGTGAAAAAATTGGGCGTGGCAACGCACAGCGGCTATTTCACATTTAGGTCGGCACGTTCGACGCGAATGCGCCGTGCAATGAAATGGTCGACTACGACTGCGACGCTATTTCCTCCAGCGCCTTCGTCACGTACACCCGGACCATCTCTTTGCGCCACGAGAGCGTGAAGTCGGTGTTGTCCATCGGTTTTGCCGGCTTGAACGACGCGTCGGCGGCGTCGGCGATCGATGCGGCATCGAGCGGCCGCCCAACGAGCGCTTCCCGCGCTGCCGCGATGCGCATCGGATACGACGCGACGGCGCCGAGCACGATGCGCGCGTCGCGGACGGTGCCGTCGGGAAAGAAGTCGACGCGCGCGGCGACGCCTAACACCGGAAAGTCGAACGAGCCGCGGCGCCTGAGCTTCACGTACGAGGCGCGCCACGCGCCGACCGGCGGCAGCACGTACCAGACGAGCAGCTCCTCCGGCCGCTTGGTGAGATACTGGATGCCATCGTTGTGGTAGAGGTCTTCTGCCGCCACCCGGCGCACGCCGCCGCCACTGGCCAGCATCACCGAGGCGCCTAACGCAACGGCGACGGGCGCTCCATCGGACGATTGCACCGCCCAGCAGCGCGGGCTCGACGGTGCGACCCAGCAGATCCGCCCATCCTTCTTCATGCAGAAGTCGATCGCTTTGCGCCACTCGTACGTCTGGTCGTAATAGTTGCAGCGCGTGTCGAGCAGCAGGTTGCCGCCGATGGTGCCCATGTTGCGCAGCGGCGGCGTGGACACGAGCCCGGCCGCGGCGGCGACCGCCGGATAGTGCCGCCGGACGATCGGATCCGCCGCCAGCTGCGCCAGCGTGACGCAGGCGCCGATGCGCAGGCCCAGCTCGGGACCGCTGTGGATTTCCCGCAGCGACTCGATGCCCGCGAGCGAGATGACGTGCCGCGGCGTCTGCTGGCGCCGCTTCATGTTCGGGTACAGGTCGGTGCCGCCGGCCACGTACATCGCGTCGCTGCCTAACTGGAATCGCGCACCGAGCGCGTCGATCACCGTTGGCGGCGAGACGTACTGGAATCGCGGAAGGCGCAGCATCAGCCTGCCCGGCCCGGTCCGCCGACCTCGCTGTGCGGCCGATGGTCCGCCTCGCGTCCGTCGCCGCCCTGGGCGGGCGTCCGGATGAGCGTCGGTTCGGGGAACGCATAGTCCGGGAACGACGATGGTCCGTAGCGCGGCTCTTTGCCGCGCGTCTTGTCGCGCAGTGCGCGCAACACCGCGTGCGGCGCGCACGGCACTTCGTCGATGCGCACGCCGACCGCGTCGTAGACCGCATTGGCCACCGCCGGCGGAATCGGGAGCAGGGGTCCCTGTCCGACTTCTTTCGCGCCGAATGGTCCGCCGGGCTCGGCCGCCTCGATCAGATACGACTCCACGTCGCACATCTCGAACGTCGTCGGCGACTTGTACTCGAGCATACTCGGGTGGTGGTGCACCAGGCGCCGCTCGGCGTCGCGGTAGGTCATCTCCTCCATCAGCGCTTCGCCTAACCCCATGTACACCGAGCCTTCCACCTGTCCGATGGCGAGGAGCGGATTGATCGCCTGGCCGATGTCGTGCGCGATCCAGACTTTCGGCACCCGCACAATGCCGGTCTCCGGTTCTACCTCGACTTCGGCGACGGCGCAGGAGTACGAGTACGCCGGGGATGGCCCGACGCCGGCGCCCTTGTAGCGGCCCGGCGACCGCGGCGGCGTGTACGAGCCCACCGCGCCGATCGCGCCGTCGCGCGTCTCGGCGAGCTGCACCGCCTCGGCGAACGAGACGCCGCGGCCGGCATCCTCGGCGTCGAACACGCGGCGATCGGCGAACACCAGGCGATCGGCCGGGATGCCTAACCGTTCGCCGGCGGCCCTGGCCAGCAACGCGCGGGCGCGCTCGGCGGCCTGGATGGCGGCGTGGCCCATCATCATGGTGACGCGGGACGAGTAGGAGCCGAGGTCCACCGGCGTCAGGTCCGTGTCCCCGGTCACCACCCGGATGTCTACCGGCTCGATGCCTAACACTTCGGCCACGCAGTACGCGAGCACCGAATCGGAGCCCTGCCCGATGTCGGTGCTGCCGCAGAAGGCGGCCACGCCGCCCGACCGGTCGAGCTTGAGCTGCACCGACGAGTGGGGCATGCTGTTCCAGTAAATCGGCAGCCCCGCGCCGGAGATGTAGGATGAGCACGCGATGCCGACGCCGCGCCCGAACGGGAGCTGCCTGAACTTCGCGTCCCAGCCGCTCGCGCGCACCACGGTTTCGATGCACGGCCCCAGCCCCATAGACCCGATGCGCAGCCAGTTCGCGGTGATGCTCTGGGGCGGCTGCAGCATCCGCATCCGCCAGGCCGCCGGATCTTCGCCTAACTGTTCGGCGATCTTGTCGAGGTGGCACTCGAGCGCGAACCGCGGCTGCGGCGTGCCGTGGCCGCGCTTCGGTCCGCACGGCGGCTTGTTGGTGAACACACGCGCGCCGCGGAAGCGATAGGTGGGCACCTGGTACGTGACCGTCTGCAGCGCGCCGGTGTAGTACATGCTCGCCACGCCGTACGACCCGTATGCGCCGCCGTCGAGCACCGACGAAAAATCCATCGCCACGATGCGCCCGTCGCGCGTCACGCCCGTCTTGATCCGCATGAGCGTCGGATGCCGGCCGCGATGGCAGTAGAACACTTCCTCGCGCGTCAAGCAGATCTTCACCGGACGTCCCGTCCGCCGCGCGAGCTCCGCAACGACGATCTCGTGATTGAACGGATCGGATTTGCCGCCGAACCCGCCTCCGTTAGGCGTCGCGATCACCCGGACGTGCGCCGGCGGCATCTGCAGCACCTTGCTCACCGCCCGGTGCACGTAGTGCGGGGTCTGCGTGCTCGTCCACAGCGTCAGCCGCCCGTCCGTCGACCACTCCGCCATCGCCGCGTGCTGCTCCATCGCCAGGTGCGTGTTCCCCTCGTAGAAGAACACGTCCTCGCGCACCAGGTCGGCCGTGCGCATCGCCTCGTCGACGCCGCCGAAATCGAGCGCCACGTGCTTGTGCACGTTGCCCTCGTCGGCATAGTCGTGGATCTGCGGCTCGGGCGTCGTCAGCGCTTGGTCGATCGAGCCGATGGACGGCAGCGCCTCGTACTCGACGTCGATCAGGTCGCACGCCGCGCGCGCCGTGTCCTCGTCCACGGCGGCCACGGCCGCCACCGGATCGCCGACGAAGCGCACACGGTCGATGCACAGGGCGTGTTCATCCTGTGTGATCGGCAAGATGCCGAACGGGATCGGAAGCGCTTCGCCGGTGAGCACCGCGACGACGCCCGCCAGTGCGGCGGCGCGCGTCGTGTCGATGCGCACGATGCGCGCGTGCGGCAGCGACGCGCGCAGCAGCGTGCAGTGCAGCATCCGGGGCAGCACCAGATCGTCGGCGAAGCGCAGCGCACCGGTCACCTTCGCCGCCGCATCCACCTTCTGACGCGGCGTGCCGATCACGCGATAGGCGCGCTTCTGCTGCTCCGCCTGAGCGGCCGTCAGATCGTTAGGCATCGGCGCTCCCGGCGCGGTCCGCCGCCAGCTCGACCGCTTCGAAGATCTTGAGATACCCGGTGCACCGGCACAGCGTGCCGCTCAACGCGTCGCGTATGTCCTCGCGCGTCGGGTGCGGCGTGCGGTCGAGCAGCGCCTGCGCCGTGAGCAGCATTGCCGGCGTGCAGTAGCCGCACTGCGCGGCGCCGAGCTCCGCGAACGCGCGCTGCAGCGGACTGAGCGAGGGACCGCTCGCCAGACCTTCCACTGTCGTGATCGCGCGATCCGTGGCGGCGATCGCGAGCACGAGACAGGAGAGCACGGGCTGTCCGTCGATCAGCACCGTGCACATGCCGCACTCGCCCAACTCGCACCCGTGCTTCGTGCCGGTGAGCAACAGATCCTCGCGCAGGACCTCGAGCAGCGTCTTGTGCGGCGCGATCGCGGCCTCGCGGGTTTCGTCATTCACGACGAAGCTCGCGTGTACGGTGCTGCGCGCGGGTGGCTCGATGGAAATCGGATTCGACACGGAGCGATGGCCTGGTAGCGAAGCGGCCGCCTCGTGCATCGTGGCGGCCGATACTCTCAGGATGCGCGTTTCACGCCGCCTCACGCAAGTGACGGCGCGCGAACCAGTTCGAGCTTCAACAAATTTCGCGGCGACGGACACAAAAAATGGCCCGCGCCGGAACCTGTAGCGCGGGCCACCACCTGCGTTCGTCGATCGAAAATCTATTCGTATCGCAACGCAACGATCGGATCGAGTGTCGCCGCCCGCCGCGCCGGCCACACGCCGAACACGATGCCGACCATCCCCGAGAACACGAATGCCAGAATCACCGACCCGCTGGACACGTCAGTGTTCCAGTGCATCACGCGGTGCAGCACCGACGCGCCGCCGGCGCCGAGCATCACGCCGATCAATCCGCCCAACAGGCACAGCACCACCGCTTCGATGAGAAACTGCAGCAGGATGTTGAGCCGCGTCGCGCCAAGCGCCTTGCGGATGCCGACCTCGCGCGTGCGTTCGGTGACCGAGACGAGCATGATGTTCATGATGACGATGCCGCCGACTACAAGCGAGATGGCAGCGATGGCAACCGCGACCGCGCCGAAGTAGCCAGTGACGGTGGCAAGCAGGCCGGCGAGCGCGTTCGAAGTTTCGATGCTGAAGCTGTCCTCCTCACCGGGACGGTCGTGGCGCAGGCCGCGCATGATGAGCCGGGTCTGATCGACGG
>DASUHB010000053.1 GCA_036273715.1 Gemmatimonadaceae bacterium | reverse complement strand
AGACAAGCCGGCGCTCTCGGCATTCACTTGGAGGTCACCCATGGCAACACGAGTCGAAGCGCAGACGAGCATGAGCGTCTCCGACTATGATTACAGTAGCTTCTTTTATTCGTCGAGCGATGACCCGTTCGCGATACTGGAGCCATACAACGAGTGGTACACCCGCGCGGTGCAGCAGGGTTACTATCTGTTCGCACAGGCGATGTCAACGCCGCCGCAAGGTTGGGTGCACCTCACTGAAGGATTGCACCACCGGCACGTCAAGCTCCTGAATCTGTCGTCGTACAACTACCTCGGACTCTCGTATCGTCCCGAGGTGATCGCGGCTGCGAAAGCAGCACTCGATCAATATGGGTTGGGCGCCGCCGGATCGCCGATCTTGAGCGGCACGATGGATGTGCACGTGCAACTCGAGGAAGCCATCGCTCGCTTCAAACGCAAGGAAGCAGCAATGGTGTTCCCCACCGGATACAGCACCAATGTGGGCATGATCTCGGGTCTCATGCGACCCGGTGACTGGGTCATCGCCGACCAGAATGCCCACGCGAGCATCGTCGACGGCGCCATTCTGTCCAAGGCGAACGTCCAGTTCTTCCGCCACAACAGTCCGGCGCACCTCGAGAAAAGGCTGCGCTCGACCACGGGCAAAAAGCTCGTCGCGATCGAAGGCGTGTATTCGATGGACGGCGATGTGTGCCCGCTGCCAGAGCTCGTCGAAGTCGCAAAGAAGTACGGCGCGCGCATCATGCTCGACGAAGCGCACTCCGCGTTCCTCTACGGCGAAAACGGCCGCGGTGTGGCCGAAAAGTTCGGCCTCGAGGATGAAGTCGACATTCACATCGGCACGTTCTCGAAGGCACTCGGCGGACAGGGCGGATATGTCGCCGGTTCGAAAAATCTGTACAATTATCTCAAGGGCTTCGCGCGCTCGCGCGTGTTCTCGTGCGCGCTTTCGCCGGTGGTCACGGCCGGCGTCCTGCGCTCGCTCGAGATAGCGCAGGCAGAACCGGAGCTCCGCACGAAGTTGTGGCAGAACGTGCAGCACATCCGGAAAGCGCTCGAAGATGAGGGCGTGGATGTTGGCGATTCGACGTCGCAGATCATTCCGATCATGGTGCGTAACGATCGCCGCGTCTTCGAGCTGTGCCACCAGCTGTTCCGCGCCGGACTGTATCTGCAGCCGGTGATCTATCCTGCCGTCGCCAAGCATCGGTCGCGCTTCCGCGTGTCGATCTCGGCGTCGCACACCTTCGACCAACTCGACGAGGGCGTGTCCATCCTCGTCCGCGTCCTTCGTGAAGAGGGGATCCTCGTATGAGCAGCAGAAATGACGGGTTCGTTCAGTATTATTTCCGCGACGCGATCGGCGGCTTCTTCGAGTTTCCGACGGAGAATGCGCGCGCCATCCTGCCGCCGGATCTGCAGCCCATCGAGCCGCACCATGGCTCGAGCGTCCTGAGCGTGATGGCGTTCGACTTCCACCAGAGTCCGGTGGGCGAGTACGGCGAGCTGATTCTCTCGATTCTCGTGTCGCCGCGCATCGAGCAGGGACAGCCCTGGCCGCGCTCGGCGTTCTATCCGTTCCGGTTAGGCACGACGACGCGCGAATCCCGCGAGCACGCCATCGAGCGCTGGCACCTGCCGCACTACATGCAGGACATCTCGATCGCATGGGAACGGGGCGACGGCCACATCACGATTCATGCGACGGACCGCGGGCAGTCGATCGTCGACATGACGGTCACCGAGCACGAGTGGTCCAACGTCGAACATCGCTACCAGGCGTTCATGAACGACGACGAGGGCGCGTATTCGTCGACGATCGTGATGCAGGGACAGTTCAGCGAGAACGAGGAAGAGCGCGGCGGCATCCAGATCCACTCGCAGGCGATGACCGACCTTCTCGAGGACTGGGAAGTGGACGTGACGCCGTTCCGGGAGCTCTGGATGAAAAACGGCAAGCAGACCTTCCACCCGCTGCAACAGCTGGCCAGTTACGCGCGGCGATGACGGACGTTTGCGTCATCGTGAATCCCGCCTCGGGCAAGGGGCGGGGCGCGAAGGCGGCGGAGCGGGTTAGGCGGGCCTTCGCCGCCGTCGGAGTCACCGACATTCGAACCACGCAGGCGAAGGGCGACGAGAAGACCGTCGCCCTTCGCGCCATCCAGGACGGGGTGCGCACCATCGTGGCCGTGGGCGGCGACGGGACGTGGAGCAACGTGGCGAACGCCATCCTGGGCGCCGGCGCTTCCGTTAGGCTTGCGCTCGCCGCCGCCGGCACGGGCAACGACTTCGCGAAGACCATCGGCGCGCCGGCATCGGACTACCACGCGACCGCCCGGCTGGCCGTGGACGGCCCCGACGTGCCCGTCGACGTGGGCCGCATCGAGCACCGGTTCTTTCTCAACGTCGCCGGGTTCGGATTCGACATTGCCGTGCTCGAGCAGGTCGAAACCGTGAACTGGCTGAAGGGTGATGCGCTCTACCTCTACTGCGCGTTGCGCCAGTTGTTCGGCTACCGCGGCATCACGGTCGACGTCGCGCCGCGCGGACCCGAGCCGCACCTCATGCTGGTGATTGCCAACGGAAAGAACTTCGGCGGCGCGTTTCGGATCGCGCCGGGCGCGAGCGTCACCGACGGGCTGCTCGATGCCGTGGCGATCGGCGCGGCATCGCCCATGCGGCGCATCTCGCTGTTCGGCGCGGCGACGAAAGGGACCCACGTCGGGAAGCCGGAGGTGCGCACGACACAGGCATCGAGCTTCACGCTCACGTTCGGCGCGCCGCCGGCCTATGAGACCGACGGCGAGTACAACCGCGCGAGCTCGGCCACGCTCGAGGTGCGGTGCGTGCCGGGCGCGCTGCGTGTGGTGACGCCGGCGTTGACGTGAAAGCGATCACGTTCGCGGCGCCGATTCCGCGCTATCTCGCGACGCTGGCGGGCGGCCGGATATCCGACCGGTTCTATTTCGGCGCCCTGGCGTGCACCCGCTACGGCGACGTGGACGAGCCGGCCCTGCCCTCCGAGCGCTGGGTGCGCATCCGCACTCGGTTAGGCGGCATCTGCGGCAGCGACCTCAATGTCATCACGCTCCAGGCGAGCCCGTCCACGTCGCCGTTTTCGTCGTTCCCGTTCGTGATCGGCCACGAGAACGTCGGCGACGTGGTCGAAGTGGGACGCGCAGTGCGCCGGGTGCCGGTCGGCGCGCGCGTGACGGCGAATCCGCTGCTATGCTGCGAACCGCGCGAGCTCGCGCCCCCGTGCGAGGCGTGTGCGGCCGGCCATCATTCGCGGTGCGCCCATTTCACCGACGGCGCCATCGCGCCGGGCATGTTGTTAGGCACGACGCGCGGCCTGGGCGGAAGCTGGGGCGAGACGTTCGTGGCGCACGAGTCGCAGGTGGTGCCGGTGCCCGACGCCATGACCGACGCGGAGGCAGTGCTCGTGGAGCCGTTCGCGTGCTCGGTGCACGCGGTGCTCTCACACCGGCCCGCGGCGGGCGCGCGCGTCCTGGTGGTCGGCGGCGGGTCCATCGGATTGCTCACCGTGGCCGCGCTGCGCGCGCTCGCGCCGGAGGCGCCCGTCACGCTGCTCGCGCGGCACGAATTCCAGCGCGCCCGGGCCAGCCGGTTAGGCGTAGAGCGCTCCGTGGACGCACGCGGCAACTATCTCCCCGCGCTCGCCGAGGCGGCCGGGACGCGACTGCTCGAGCCGATCTTCGGCAAGCCCGTCGGCATCGGCGGCTTCGACCAGACGTTCGTGTGCGTCGGCGGCACCGCCGCCATGGACGACGCCATGCGCGTCACGCGCGCCGGCGGCACCATCGTGCTGTTAGGCAATTCGAGCACGATGAACGGCATCGACTGGACGCCGCTCTGGCTCAAGGAGCTCACGGTGTGCGGCAGCCTGTGCTACGGCGCGCACGGGCACGCGAGTCCGTCGCGCTCGGCGTTCGATGAAGCGGCGCAGCTGATCGCCTCCAAGCGCGCACCGATCGGCGACTTCGTGACCCACACCTTCCCGCTGTCGCAGTTTCGTCGCGCGTTCGACGCCGCGCGCAGCAAGGGCGCCGAGCACAGCATCAAAGTCGCGTTCAGCAGCGGGTCGCGCTGACGCGAGAAACGTTGCTGCGGAACCAACGCCCAGCGACGCCGATTCGTCGGCTATAGCGGAAGGTTGCGCCGCGTGCTGGCCGGCCCTAGCATTGTCGTGTCTCCCATCTCTGCCGGAGGCTTCATGTCGTTGTTCGCTCGTAGAGTTGGCCTGTTGGCCGTGCCCGCTCTGACCATGTCGCTCGTCGCCGGCGCGGCACACGCGCAGGACTCGACGAAGGCCATCAAAGTCGGCGACCAGGCACCGGACTTCACCGCCGTCGGCGCCACACGCTTCGGCGTCCTCAAGGATCCGATTAAGCTGTCCGATTTCCGCGGGCAAACCGTGGTGCTCGCCTTCTTCTTCAAGGCGCGGACAAAAGGCTGAACGATCCAAATGGAGGCGTACCGTGATCAGTACGCCAAGCTCTTCAACGGTGGAAAGAAAGTCGTGGTGCTGGCCATGAGCGTCGACCCGGATACCGCACTCGCATCCTGGGCGCGCGACGAGAGCTTCCCGGTCCTGTTCGCGAGCGACTCGGGCGGCGACGTGGGCAAGAAATACGGGATCTACAACGACAAGTACAAGCTCGACACGCGTGTCCTGTACGTGATCGACTCGACGGGCAAGGTGACGTATCGCGCCATGCCCTTCCAGGAGCTCGCGGCCAAAGCGTACACCGAGCTGGCAGATGCGGTCGCCAAGACCGACGGCGCGCAGAGCGCGGGATCAGGATCAGGCTCGCCATAACAGAAGATCCGGCTCGGTTCGTCGCAGCACGGACGAGGGCGAGGATGGGAGAGCATGATCTTCCGCCTCGCCCTCGTTGCCTTACGGACCCACCGGCCCCGGATGGCGCAGATGCTCGGGATGCGCGTAGACGTTGGCGGAGTGTCCCCGAAGCAGACCGACGAGCGTCATGTTCGCGGCGTCGGCCAGCCGAATCGCGAGTCCCGTTGGGCGCGACACCGCGGCGAGCAACGGCACACCCGCCACCGCGGCCTTCTGCACCAGCTCGTAGCTCGCGCGGCTCGTCATGATGAGAAAACCCGTGCTCGCATCCGTGTGTTCGCGCGCGAGCGCACCGATCACCTTGTCGAGCGCGTTGTGCCGCCCAACGTCCTCGCGCACCACGCGGATCGTGCCATCCACCGTGCACCATGCAGCAGCGTGCATGGCGCCGGTGGCTCGATTGTACTCCTGTCGCGCACCCAGATCGGCTTCGGCGCGCCACAGCGCCGATGCCTCCAGCGGCTCGCGCCAGATCACGGTGCGCGGCTCGCGCAACGCCTCGGCGATCGTTTCCACGCCGCACAGCCCGCATCCGGTGCGGCCCGCCAGTTGCCGCCCGCGCGTGCTCAGTCGCTCGCCGGCCTCGGCGGGCACGTCGATCTGCAGCTCCACGCCCTGGCCGTGCCGCGCCACCTCGATCCGCTGTATTTCGTTAGGCGAACGGACGATCTCTTCGGACAGGCTGAAGCCGACCGCGAAGTCCTCGAAGTCATCCGGCGTGGCCATCATCACGACGTGCGGCCGCTGGTTGTACACGAACGCCACCGGGACCTCTTCCGCGACCGGCGCGTCGCCTGACGAAACGACCGCGCCATCGAGTCGCTCGAAGGCGCGGTCCCGAACGGGCCGGCTGTAGCCGAGCCCGAAGAGCGGGTGGTCCGGCCTGAGGGCCGGAGGCGGCGGGTCGGTCACGGCACGCCGGACCCCCACGCGGCGGTCCGCCTAACCGTGTCCATCGCCCGCGCCATTCCCGGCGTCGCGTGGGCCGCCGTCGGCGCGCGGGGCCGATCCACCGCCCTGCCCGTTGCCGGCGCCGCCGGCGACGCCCATGGGACGCGGACCGCGGTTCTGCACGTAGCGCCACCCGAAGCGGCCCTTGATGCAGAGATTGCCGCGCGTGATGTCGTGGTCTAACGGAGACATGACCCGCACGATCTCGTTGTCCTGCACCCGCAAGTCGAGCGTGCAGCCGACGCCGCAATACGGGCAGATCGTGCTCACCTCCGTCTGCCTGGATTCATCCCAGGTGCCCGCTTCGCGGCGGTCGAATTCGCTCTTGAACATGAGCGCGCCGGTTGGGCACACGGCGATGCAGTTGCCGCAGTACACGCACGCCGACTTGGGCAGCTCGACGGCAAACTCGGTCGAGATGCGCGCGTCGAATCCTCGTCCGGCAACGGCGATCGCAAACGTGTTCTGGTAGTCCGTGCCACATGCTTCGACGCACTTGTAGCACAGGATACACTTGCCGTAGTCGCGCACGTAGAGATCGTTGTCGATCTTCACCGGCTGGCCCACCGTGGCCGCGTAGTCCGCGCTCGGCGGCTCGTGGTGGCCGGCGGGCATCGCATCGCGTTCCCCCGCGGGCTCGTCCGGCGCCGGCGGGCCGTACCGCTCCGGCTTGCAGTCGTACGACGCCAGCCACCCGTCCACGTTGGGCGCCGTCGACAGGTCGACCGATGACGCCAGAAACTCGAGGACCATTTTCCGGCTGTGCCGGACGCGCTCGGAGTTGGTCGACACCACCATGTCGGGCTCGACGGCGCGCGAGCACGCGGGCACGAGCACCCGCGAGTTCTGGACCTCGACGACGCACACGCGGCACGCGTTCACCGGGTGCAGCGTCTCGAGATAGCACAGCGTCGGAATCTCGGTGCCTAACGTCTTGCACGCGTCGAGAATGGTGGTTCCTTCCGGCACGCGCGCTTTCTGCCCATCGATGGTCAGCTCGACCGTTCGCTTGGGCCGGGTGATCTCCACGAAATGCGTCATGGCGCGTTCCGCCCGTCGAAAATGCCGCAGCGCTTGATCGCCGATTCCACCGCGCTGTACGCCGTCTGGCCCAGTCCGCAGATCGACGCGTCCTTCATGGCGACGCCGATCTCATCGAGCAGCGCGAGCTCGTCGGCGACGCTCCCCCGCGTTTTCTTCACCGCCAGCCGGTGCAGCGCCTCTTCCTGCCTAACGGTACCCACGCGGCACGGCACGCACTGCCCGCACGATTCGTCGCGGAAAAACGCGGCCACGCGTCGCAAGACGTCGCCCATGTCGGCGGTCTCGTCGAATACCATGACGACGCCGGAGCCCAGCGTCGCCTTTGCGGCGCGCGCGCCCTCGAACGTCAGCGCGATGTCCAGCTCATCCGGACGAATGAACAGGCCGGCCGCGCCGCCTAAAAGAATGCACTGTGCCGTGTGGCCGGCCGTCACGCCGCCCGCCAGGGTGAGCAGATCGCGAAGCGTGGCGCCGAACGTCACCTCGTACACGCCCGGAGCCGCCACCGACCCGCACACGCAGAACAACTTGGATCCCGTCGACTGCGCCGTCCCGATCGTCGCGAACGCGGGGCCGCCCTCGAGCATGATGAACGGCACGTTCGCGAGCGTTTCCACGTTGTTGATCACCGTCGGCTTGCCGAACAGTCCTGCCTGCACCGGGAACGGCGGCTTGTTCCGCGGCTCGCCGCGGAAGCCTTCGATGGAATTGAAGACCGCGGTTTCCTCGCCGCAGATGTACGCCCCGGCTCCCTTGCGCACTTCGATGTCGAAGCGGAACGGCTGGCCGAGGATGCCGTCGCCGAGGAGTCCGCGCGCGCGCGCTTCATCGATGGCGTGTTGCACGCGCTCGATGGCTAACGGATACTCGCCGCGAATGTAGAAAAAGCCCTGCTCGCATCCGGTGGCGTACGCCGCGATCGTCATCGCTTCGACGAGCGCGAACGGATCGCCTTCCATGAGCACGCGGTCCTTGAACGTGCCCGGCTCCGACTCGTCTGCGTTGCAGATGATGTAGTGCGGGCGCTCGGGCTGGCGCGCGACCGCATCCCACTTCCGGCCGGCCGGGAACGCGGCGCCGCCGCGGCCTAACAATTTGGAGTCGAGCACCTCGCGGATCACGCCTTCGCGGCCGAGCTCGAACGCGCGGCGCAGCGCCTGGTAGCCGCCCGAGGCGCGGTAGGCATCGAGCCGTTCTGGGTCGACGACGCCGATGCGTGCGAGCAGGCGGAGCCCGGCCTGGCCTCGCTGCGGGAGCGGGATGCGCGCGGCGTTCTCCGCGTTGTCCCGTCCCTCGAGCATTGCGAGCGCGCGGTCCACCGTGAGCCCTCCCACCAGCCGCTCGACGGGCGCTTCGCCCGCCACGGTGAGTAGCGCCGCCGGCGCCTCGTCGCACATGCCGAGGCACGGGCTCGGCAGCCAGACAGCATCTGTATCCGACAGGTCGACGTGGCCGTTGCCTAACGCGCGCGGATGCGGCGCGCCGTGCGTCGCCTCGAGTCTCTCCAGTACCGCTCGAGCGCCGCGCGTGCGGCAGCAGATGTCATCGCACACGTGGAGCACGCGCTTGGGCCGCGGCGTCGTGGCCAGCAGCGCATAGAACGTCGCCACGCCCCAGGCGTCGGCCGGGGGCACGTCGAGCCGCGCGCAGATGTAGTTGAACGCGCCTTCGCTGATCCAGCCGACGCGCGATTGCACGGCCTGCAGCGCGGGGAGCAGCTCGTTCCGGCGGGCGCGGGCCGAGTGACCGCCGAACGCCACGTGTGCATCGCGCTGCGCCACGCGCTCGCCGCCATCCCACCCGGACGCGGGCGGACCAAGTCGTGCATCGATCGCCTCGCGTTCCTCGTCGGTAGGTCCGACGTCGAGCAGTTTCAGGTCCATCAGTCGCCTAACACAGGATCTGAGTGGCGGCGGAGCGCGCGGGCCGGCGCCTCGTCCGGCGCGCGCACCGGCTCGACCCGCACGGCGCACGCCTTGAACTCGGCCGTCCCGGAACGCGGATCGGTCGCGTCGATCGTGAGCAGGTTGACGCGTACCTGGTCCTGGAAGTGGAATGTCATGAAGACGAGACCCGCCCGCAGCGACGTATCGATGTGTGCTGGCGCGACGATGCTGCCGCGGCGCGAAGTGATGCGCACCAGGTCCCCGTCGCCAATGTCCAGGCGTCGCGCATCCTCGGGAGCAATGTCCAGCGTTTCGCCGCGCCTGAGCGGTGACGTATATCCGGCCGTCTGCACGCCGGTGTTGTACGAATCGAGGCGGCGACCCGTCGTGAGCGTGAACGGGTATTCGTCGTCGGGCAGTTCGACGGGCGGCTCGTACTCGGTGAGCGAGAATGCGGCTTTGGGCAACCCGACCGGATCGGCCCACAACCGCGCGTGCAGGAATTGTGCGCCCGGATCCTGTTCGTTCGGACACGGCCACTGGATGCCGTCCAACTCTTCGAGCCGGCGGTACGTCATTCCGCCGAACATGTCCGGCGCCATTTCGCGCACTTCGTCCCACACCTGCTCTGCGTTAGGCGTGCCCCAGTCGTGGCCCAACCGGCGGGCGACCTGCGAGATGATCCACAGTTCGTCGCGCGCGTCGCCGGGCGGCTCCAGCGCCTTGCGCACCCGCTGCACGCGGCGCTCGCTGTTCGTCACCGTGCCCTCCGCCTCGCACCAGCTCGCGGTGGCCGGGAGCACCACGTCCGCCAGCTCGGCCGTCTTCGTGAGGAAGATGTCCTGCACCACGAGGTGATCGAGATCCCGCAGCAGTTGCTCGGCGTGGTGTTGATCGGCTTCCGATTGCGCCGGGTTCTCGCCGATACAGTACAGCGACGTCAGCTCGCCGCGATCCATCGCCTGCAGCATCTCGGTGACGGTCCAGCCGTAGTTAGGCTGCAAGGTCACGTTCCATGCGCGATCGAATCGCCCTCGGATCTCGTCGTCGAGCACGTCCTGGAATCCGACCAGCTTGTTCGGAATCGCGCCCATGTCGCCGCCGCCCTGCACGTTGTTCTGCCCGCGCAGCGGATTGAGCCCGGACCCATACCGTCCGACGTGACCCGTCACGAGCGCGAGATTGATCAACGCGAGCACGTTGTCCGTCGCGTTGTGGTGCTCGGTGATGCCCAAGGTCCAACAGATGATCGCGCGGTCCGCACGGGCATACGTGTGCGCCGCTTCCCGGATGACGTCCGCGGGAACGCCCGTGATTCGCTGCGCGACCTCGAGCGTGTACGGCTCGACGAGAGCACGATACGCCTCGAACCCCTCGGTCGAATGCTCGATGAACGCCGTGTTGGCGAGCCCGGCGTGGATGATTTCGCGCGCCATCGCGTTCGCCAACGCGATGTCTGCGCCGACGTTCAAGCCAAGCCACACGTCGGCCCACTGCGCCGACGAGGTGCGTCTCGGGTCGACGACATATAACCGCGTCCCGTGGTTGATGCCTTTCAGGACGTGATGAAAGAAAATCGGATGGTTTTCGCGGGCATTCGCTCCCCACAGGAAGATCACATCGGTTTCTTCGATCTCCCTGTACGAGCTGGTGCCCCCGCCCGCTCCAAAGATCGTCGCCAGACCGACGACGCTAGGAGCGTGTCAGGTCCGATTACAACTATCGACGTTGTGCGTGCCGAACGCGACCCGGGCCAGCTTCTGCGCCAAGTAGTTCATTTCGTTGGTCGACTTGGAGCAGCTGAAAATGCCCAGTGCGTTAGGCCCGTGCGCGGCGATGTTGCGGCGGAACCCCTGGGCCGCGCGGTCGAGCGCTTCGTCCCACGATGCGGGATGGAGCGACCCGTTGTCACGCACGAGCGGTTGGGTCAGCCGCGAATAGCCGAGCTCGGTACTGCCGTTGCCTCGCATAATCCCCCAACAGAATGAAGGGAAAGACAGGCGATTCTCCTATAACAAATGAATCGCACTGCGCAACTGAAGTTTCAAGGCGAAAACAGGGCTGGAATCTCCTCTCGCGCCCGTCCGGCGCCCCGGCCGCGACGCAATCCACATGGCCAATTCCTGGATGACCGAAACTCGGAGCCCAGCACGCGATGCTGCCGACCGCGATGGCACACTCGCGCGCCATGCGGCACCTGGCGATCATTCGGGTCGTGAAAACACCGATGGATCGGGTGCCGGCCGTGGACGTCCCGCGTGATGCGAAGAGCGCGCTCGCCGCCCTCTACTGGGCGGCGGTGCAGGCCGTCGCGCCCGGGAAGGCCCTGCGCGCGGCGCTCGAGCGGCTGCCGATCGAGGATCGCGGCCGGCGCGTGTGGGTCATCGCCATCGGGAAGGCGGCGCATCCCATGGCCGCGACGGCGCTGGCCGTGCTCGCCGAATGGAATCGCGCGCCGGCCGGCGGCATCATCGTCGCGCCTAACGACGAGCCGTCGCCGCATCCGGCCATCGAAGCGCGCGTCGGCGACCATCCCGTTCCCGGCGCGCGCTCGCTGGACGCCGCAGCTCGCATCGGCCTCGTGGCCGGTCGCGTGCGTGAGGGCGACGAGGTCTGGGTGCTCCTGTCCGGCGGCGCGACGAGTCTCGCGGCGGCGCCCGAGGGCAACATCAGACCCGATGAGTTGTTCCCGCTGTACGAGCGCTTGTTAGGCTCCGGCCTCGACATCGCGCAGATGAATCTCATTCGCAAGCGCTTCTCGCGATGGAGCGCGGGACGGTTGGCCTTGGCGCTCGCTCCGGCGCGCGTTCGCAATTACATCGTGTCCGACGTGATCGGCGACGACCTGGCCACGATCGGCTCGGGACCGTGCGTGCCCGATCCAAGCACCGCGGCGCAGGTCCATCAAATGCTCGATGCCGCCGGACTGTGGGACGATCTCCCGTTGTCCATGAAGCGACTCGTCGGAGGCGCCGAGCGTGATCCATCGTTGGAGACGCCGAAAGCCGGTGATGCAGCCTTTGCGCGCGTCGAACGGCGCATCATCGCCAGTAATCGCGTCGCACTGGACGCAATCGAGGCGCGGGCCCGCGCCTTCGGATACGAGCCGCGCGTGGTGGGCTCGGCGCTCGCCGGAGAAGCGGCCGTCGTTGGCCGCCGCGTCGTCGCGACGTTGGGAAGCCATTGCGGCGCCGACGGACCATCCCTGTCGAGACGATCGGGACGCACCTGTCTCATTTGGGGCGGAGAGACCACCGTCTCGCTCGGCGCGGAGCACGGACGGGGCGGACGGTGCCAGGAGCTCGCGTTGTCCGCGGCGCGCGAGCTGGCCGAGACCGCGGGTCTCTCCGAGGCGGCGTTCCTCGCTGCCGGAACCGATGGTCGAGACGGAGATACGGATGCCGCAGGCGCGATCGTGACGCGCGGGACGTGGCGCGCCATAGAGCGTGCAGGACGAGATCCTGCGCGGGATCTGGCGTCGCACAACTCGTATCCCGCACTCGATGCAGCGGGCGCCCTGTTCAAGACGGATCTGACGGGGACAAACGTGATGGACGTCGCGATTGCCGTTTGTGGCGCGCCGGCGGACGAACGCCGCACGCGATTGACGCCGGCAGTGGCGCTCGAGGCCATCGCCGGTACATTGCGCCGGCGCAAGCAGTAGCAGGGATTCTTACATTTCGCCCATGGGCAATCCGGTGTTCACAGTGGGGCTCGTGCAGCAAGCGGTGGCGCCGAGCGCTGCCGAAACTGTCGATGCAGCCGAGCGCGGAATTCGCGACGCCGCCGCGCGCGGCGCGCAAATCGTGTGTCTGCAGGAGCTGTTCAACGCACCTTACTTCTGCAAAGTGACGGACGCCGAGCGCTTCGATCTGGCCGAACCGATTCCCGGGCCGACGGTCGAGCGGATGCAGCACCTGGCGCGAGAGTTAGGCATCGTGATCGTCGTGCCGATCTTCGAAAAGCGCGGACCGGGACTCTATCACAACTCGGCGGCGGTCGTGGATGCCGACGGTACCCTCCTCGGCGTCTATCGGAAGATGCACATCCCGGACGATCCGCTCTACCATGAGAAGTACTATTTCACGCCGGGCGAAATGTATCAGCACGATGAAGCGCGTCCGCCGTCCGGATTCCGCGTTTTTCGGACGCGCTTCGCGACGATCGGTGTGCTGATCTGTTGGGATCAGTGGTATCCCGAGGCAGCGCGCATCACGAGTCTCATGGGCGCGCAGATCCTGCTCTATCCAACCGCGATCGGCTGGCATCCGAAGGAAAAAGCCGAGTGGGGCGAGGCGCAGGCGGACGCGTGGCGCACGGCGCAGCGGGCGCATGCGATTGCTAACGGAGTGTACGTCGCTGCCGTCAATCGCGTCGGGTTCGAAGCGGAACCTGCAACTGACGGTCTGGAATTCTTCGGGCACTCGTTCATCTGCGACCCATTCGGCCAGATGATCGCCGAAGCCTCGACCGATCCGGCCATCCTCGTCGCGGAGTGCGACCCGAAGCGCATCGAATACACGCGGCGCAACTGGCCGTTCCTGCGCGACCGCCGGATCGACGCGTACGGCGGAATCCTCGAGCGATACTTGGGTTAGGCAAAGTGAAACGATCGCTGCCTGCGTCGGGGCAACCCGGAAATGCTGCCTCGTGAGATGACTGCCGATTCGCCCTTTTCGCGACAGTCGACCGAGCGGTTCCCCGAGGATGAAGCCGGCGTCCCGCCGGGAGCCGTCCGCCGCCGCTTCCCCGCGGAATGGTCGCGGCACCGCGCGACGTGGATCGCGTGGCCACACCACGAGCCCGACTGGCCGGGGAAATTCGCCGCCATTCCATGGGTCTACGGTGAGATCGTGCGCGTGCTTCATACGCACGAAACCGTCGAACTACTGTGTTCGGACGATGACGTGCGCGAGAATGCAAGCCGCGTCCTCGAGGCGCACGCCATCGACCTGCGCCGTGTGCGCCTGCATATCGTGCCCACCGACCGCGTCTGGACGCGCGACTCCGGACCGACTGCGGTTAGGCACCATGACGGCGGCATCGCGTGGATCGGGTGGGCCTTCAATGCCTGGGCCAAGTACGACAATTTCGCGCGCGACGCCGGCGTCGCCGATCGCATCGCCCTCTTGAGCGGCCTGCCCATCGAGCACGCGGTCCGCGGTGACGACGGCGCACCGCTGGTTCTCGAAGGCGGGGGCATTGAAACGAACGGGAACGGCGTGCTGCTCGTCACCGAAGAGTGGCTGCTCTCGTCCGAGCAGATCCGGAACCCGGGCCTGGATCGCGCCGGCTACGAACGCGCGTTCGCCCGGTACCTCGGCATCGACCGCACGATCTGGTTAGGCCGCTCGTGTGTCGGCGACGATACCCACGGCCACATCGACGATGTCGCTCGCTTCGTCGACGAGCACACCGTGGCGCTCGCCTACGAGCCGGACCCCGAAGATGCCAACCACGAAGGTTCGGCCGACAACATGCGCCGCCTCGAGCTCGCCGCGCGCGACATGCCCGGCGGCTTACGCATCGTGAAACTTCCTTTCCCGCGTCCGGTGATGATGGACGGCGAGCGTCTGCCGGCGAGCTATGCCAACTTCTACATCGCCAACGACGTCGTCATGGTTCCGACGTTCAACGACCGCCGGGATCGCGAAGCGCTGGACACGCTCGCCGCGTTGTTCCCGTCGCGGGAGGTCATCGGCATTCACGCCGTCGATCTGGTGTGGGGATTGGGGACGCTCCACTGCCTCACGCAGCAGGAGCCGGCCGCCGGCCGCGGGATCAGTTAGGCGGAGCCGGCCGCGGCGCGCTCCAGCACCGCGACGACCGTGTCGTCGCTCACCTGCTCGAAATCCGCATACCACTCGCCCACGCCACGAAACTCGACCGGCGTGGCCACGCACACGACGGTGTATCCGTCGGCCGTGAGCGCGCGGCACCCATCTTCGGAGCAGACCGGCGCGGCGAACACCAGCGCGGCCGGATGCGCGCGCCGCACCGACGCCAGCGCAGCGCGAGCCGTCACGCCGGTCGCGAGGCCATCGTCGGCCAGCACCACCGCGCGCCCGGCCAGATCGGGCAGCGGTCGCTCGCCGCGAAAGCGGCGCATGCGCCGGTCGAGCTCCGCCCGCTCGAGCCGCGTGATCTTCTCGATGTACGCGTCGCTCACGCCCAACGCGGCCACGATCTCGCCATCCAGCACGCGCGTGCCGTCGGGCGCCACGGCGCCGATGCCCAGTTCCTCGTGCCCCGGCGCGCCCAGCTTGCGGGCGACGATCACATCCAGCGGCGCGCCTAACGCGCGCGCGACTTCCCGGCCGATGATCACGCCGCCGCGCGGAATCCCGAGCACGAGCGGCTGCTCCTGTCGCAGCGCCGGCATCCGCGCCAGCAGCGTCTCCGCCAACTGCCGCCCCGCGTCCGCGCGATCGGCGAACAACATCTCACGCTCCGCGCGCCGGCGGCGGCAGATGGCCCACGAACCAGTCGCGCGACAGACGTGCCACCTCTTCGAGCGCGCCCGCCTCCTCGAACAGGTGCGTGGCTCCGGGCACCGCGACGAGCTCCGCAATCGACCCCAGGATCTTGCACGCCTCTTCGTTGAGCGGAATGATCGGCACGTCGTCGCCGCCTACGATCAGCAGCGATGGCGCGCGCACGCTCTTGAGGCATTCGCGCGCCAGGTCGGGCCGGCCGCCGCGCGACACGAGGGCGAACACGTCGTGTAGTTCGGACGCGGCGCGCAGCGCCGCCGCCGCGCCCGTGCTCGCGCCGAAATATCCGAGTGCGAGCGACGACGATACAGGCCGCTCGCGCAGCCACGCCGACGCGCCTAACACGCGCGCGCCGAGCAGCTCGATGTCGAAGCGAAGCAATCCCGTGCGCGCATCCTCGCGCTGCTCGGCCGCCGTCAGCAAGTCCACCAGGAGGGTCGCGAGACCGGCGTCCTCCAGCACGTGCGCCACGAGCGCGTTGCGCGGGCTTGCGCGTCCGCTGCCGCTTCCGTGCGCAAACAGCACGACGCCGCGCGCCGAGACCGGGACGCTCAAGAGGCCGTCGAGTCGAGCATCGTCGACATCGACGACGACGTCGGTGCGCATGACCGCCGGGCGGTCCATTGCACAACTCCTGGTGCCGCTACAAGCGCACGAAGAAGCCTAGTCGATACGTGATGCGTGAGGCCGGCGGCACTTCCATGCGACGCACCTCGCCGTACAACGCCCAACGTTTCGTGAGGTCGTAGGACACGCCGAGAAAATACTCGCCGCCCAGCTTCACGCCCGTGTACTCATCATGTATCGGCTGCGACCGTGCAATGTCGGTGCCGAGGAAATGCAAGCCGAGGCCCGCGCCGACATAGGGTTCGAACCGCTTGACGTGCGCCACCGAATAGCGGGCCGCCACGCTCACGCTGAAGTCGTGAAACGAGCCGGGAATCGGGATGTCGCCGGGCTCGAACCGATGGACGTCCGCGTGCAGATAGTTGCCCTCGACCAGCAGGTGGAGCTTCGGCGTCTTCACCGAGCCCACATCCACGTCGCCGCCCAGCTCCCAGCCGTGGCGGGCGTGCTCGACCGTCGTGTAGCTCAGATACGAGCCGACGCGATCGAGGCCTAACTGAGCGACGCTGCTGTCGGCCTGCGCGTCCGCGCGCTGCGCCGCCATCAGCATGCACGCGGCCAGGCACGCCCACACTCGTGTCATGCGAGCCATTATCCGTTCGCTCCTCGCTAAGGTCGGCCGGTCATCGCTGGCGGAGCGCGATGAGGCCGCCCGCCGCCGCTGCGCCAAGGTAGACGCCGAGCAGGGCGAGCGCCACGCTCGCCGCGACGTAGGTGCCGGCGCGACCGAGCTCACCGTCGTTCAGCAGCGCCATCGTCTCGTAGGTGAACGTCGAGAACGTCGTGTAGCCCCCGCACAGACCCGTGGTGAGAAAGCCGCGCATCTCGGGTGAGATGGCCGACGTCGCCAAGGCCAGCCGCATCAGAAAGCCGAGGAGCAGCGAGCCGGTGATGTTGATGACGAGCGTTCCCACGGGGAATCCGGGGCCGAGCCGCTGCTGCATCGCAGCGCCCAGCAGCAGCCGCGCGACGCCGCCGATCGCGCTGCCTAACGCAACGGCGAGGATCATTGCCACGCCGGCACGCCCTCGATCGCGGTATCCGGCGACTCGAGCAGGAACGACAGGTCCGCGCCCGGCGGATAATCGACCGGTGCGCGCCCGCTCAAGAACACGCGCGCTCCGGCACCGCCCTCAGTCCGGCCGGTCAGCTCGACGACGCAGTCCGTGACGCGCAGCGCGCTGCCTTCGCGAAGCCCGACCACCGCCGTGCGCGGATGCAGCACCAGAAATTCGGCGATCCGCTCCGCGCGCGTCTCGCCTTGATGGCCCGGAGGATGAAAGTCCGTGTAGTGCGCGTTGATCTGGAACGGCACCAGGCCTAACGCGCCCAGGCCGGGCGGCTCGGCGATCGGCATGTCGTTGGTCGTCGAGATCGTCGGACACGCCACCACGGAGCCGGCGCTCCAGCCAATGTACGGCACACCCGCCTGCACGCGCTCGCGGATCGCAGGCAGCAGTCCCGATGACGCAAGCCGCCGGAGCAGCTGAAACGTGTTGCCGCCGCCGACGATGATCGCGCCCGCGCGACGCACCGCAGCCGCCGGATCGGGAACCTGGTGCACCGACTCCACCTCCACGCCGAACGGAACGAAGATCTCGTGCACGCGCTCGGCGTAGACATCGAGCGAGAATGACACCGCCGCGAACGGCACGAATACAGCGCGCGTCACTCCGGATAGCGCGTCCGCCAGCGCCGCCCGCGCGTACACCAGCACGCGGCCATCCGCGTCGCGCGAATTACTCAACAGCAACAGCCGGCGGGCGGCCGGCCGGCCGCGTAACTCGTTAGGCACCTGTCGCGTCCCGGGTGTCGTCCACCGTGCGCCAACTGCCCGTGATGTCGATCGGCCAGCTCGCCGGACGCTCCTCCTCCGGCAGGTGCGGCCGATACATGATCACCTTCGCGCGCTCGAGCGTGATCAGGCCGCCGCCGATCATGCCGTCCAGCTCCGGCAGCAGCCCCTGGATCGTGCTCTCTGTGTCCACCACCTCGATCACGATCGGCAGATCGAGCGACAGGACCTCGATCCGATCGCTGCGCACGCGCGAGCTGGCGCCGAATCCCATGATCGCGCGCAGTACCGTGGCGCCGGCACAATGCCGCCGCCGGAGCAGCTCGACGATCTCGCGATACAGCGGCTTCCCGTTGTGCTTGTCGCGCTCGCCGATGTGGATGCGCATGAGCACGCGCTCGCCCTTGAAGCCGTGCATCGTCGGCTCGTGCCGCTCTCCGCTGCCCGTGTCAGGCATTGTAGTGCTCCTCGTCCAGCCGCAGCTCGCCTTCGACGTCGTCGTAACTGAATAGCTCCGCGTACCGGCCCCAATCGATGACCGTCTCGAACTGACGCCGCGCCTCGGCCCGGGTGAACGACGTCTCCAGATCGGCCAGCACCTCTTCGGCCAGCAGCACGCGCGTGGGACTCGCCTCCAGCTTGTGCACGATCTCGCGCATGAGCGACAGGTGGTCCAGCACCGCGTGGCGGAACAACGTCTTCTGCGCGTCCAGCTCGAGCGGCGCAAACCGCTGGCCTAACGGGGTGAGATACACGCTCCGCTCCTGGATGTCGGCGAAGCCGAGCAAGTCGGTGGCTTCGGCGATGCGGATGAGCACCTCGCCGCGCATCTGGAGATCGCGCGCCAGATCGCTCAGCGTTCCCGAGTTGCCGATCCCGGACAGGTACTGTACGAAACCGGTCAGATCGTCGATGCTCACATCGGGCAGCGCCTGATACCGCCGCGCCCGCGCCGGCTCCGCCCTCCGCCGCTGACGCGTCGGCGCGCGCATGTACTGCTCCACCAGCTGCTCCGCATCCTCGTCCGGATTCGTGATCACCTGGTAGATCGCATCCACAAGACGCGTGCGCGCCGGACTCTTCTCGCGGCGCTCGGCCGGGCGGAGGCCCTTGAGCTCGACGCGCACGCGGCCCGGATTCGCGCCGAACACCAGAATGCGATCCGCCATCGACACCGCCTCGTCGATGTTGTGCGTCACCATCAACACGGATTTCGTCGGCATCGCGCTGTCGTTCCACAAATCGCGCAGCTCGCCGCGCAGCGTTTCCGCAGTGAGCACATCGAGCGCCGAGAACGGTTCGTCCATGAACAGGATTTCCGGCTGCACGACGAGCGCACGCGCGAACCCGACACGCTGCTTCATGCCACCCGACAGCTCCTTGGGAAACGCCTCCTCGAACCCGTCGAGGCCGATGAGGTCGATCGCGCGCAGCGTTCGGTCGCGGCGCTCGGTTTCGGGCACGTCGGTGGCCAGCAGACCGAGCTCCACGTTCTGAAACACGGTGAGCCACGGGAACAGCGCGAATTGCTGAAAGACGATGGCGACCTGCCGGTTAGGCCCGTGCAACGGCGCTCCGCGCGCGAGCACGCGGCCCTCCGACGGCTCCAGCAGCCCGGCGAGAATGCGCAGCAACGTCGACTTTCCCGAGCCGGACGGTCCGAGCAGCGCCACGAATTCGTTCTCGCGCAGCTCGAGGTCGATCCGCTCGAGCACCGGCGCCGTGTCGTCGCTGAAGAACTTGCGCACGCCTTCGGCTGCCAGGAGCACGGTGCCCGGCGGCTTGGCTGCAAGTGCGCGCGACGTGGTGGCCATCGGTGGTCCTCGTTAGGCGAATCAGCCGAGGCGGAAACGGGTCTCGGCATATCCATACAGTCGCCGCCACAGCAGCCGGTTGATCACGATCACGATCCCCGCCATCACCAGCGTGCCGGCCAGCAGTACCGGGAAATCGCCGCGCTCGGCCGCACCGGCGATGAGCGCGCCAAGTCCTGTCGTGCTCGTCGTGTGCCCCGCGAACGTGACGTACTCGGCCACGATGCTCGCGTTCCAGGCGCCTCCCGTGGCGGTGATCATGCCCGTCACGAGATACGGGAAGATGGCAGGAAGGATGAGCGTCTTCCAGCGCCGCCAACCGACCACGTGGTACATCGTCGCGGCTTCCTTGAGATCCGAGGGTATCGCCATCGCCCCCGCGATCACGTTGAACAGCACGTACCATTGTGTGCCAAGGAGCATCAGGGCCACGGCCGCCACGTTGAGCCCTCCGGGGACGGCGAGCAGCGCCAGCAAAAGCACCGGGAACACCGCCGTCGCTGGAATCGATGCTGTGATCTGCACGATCGGCTGCAGACGTCTCGCCCAACGCGGATTCGTCCCGATCGCGACGCCGGCAGGAATGGTCCACGCCGCGGCGAGCACGAGGGCGATCGTCGTCCGCGCGAGCGTGGCCCCCGCGCTCTCGCCCACCCGTCCCCAATCGCTTCGCGTTAGGCCGCTGAGCGCGTGTGCCGCCAGTCCCGCGCCCCACAGGACCGCGGCCGCGGCCAGCGCCAGCGCGACGATCCCGATGCCGCGCCGCTTGCGCCGCCGGCCGGGCGTCATCGTCTCCGGCGTGGTCTCGGGCGTGTCCCCGTTACGCGACGCGCTCAACGCGTGGTCGATGCGCCGAGCCGCGGGCCGCAGAACGCGCGACCGCAGCGCGTCGATCAGCCGTGATCCTCGCAGCGCATCCAGTACCCGAGACGTCGGTGCATCGCTCCCGGCGCTCTCGAACTTGAACCGGTCCGACCACGCCAGCAGCGGACGCCACAGAATCTGATCGAGCAGCACGATCACGATCACCAGCGTGAGCAACCCGAACACGAGCGCACGCGTATCGCCCGCGTCCGCTGCCGCCGCCAGGTACGAGCCGAGGCCGGAGAGGCGCAGACTTCCGTCGCCGACGGCGAACTGCTCGCTCGCCATGAGAAAAAACCAGCCCCCGGCCCAGCTCATCATGCTGTTGGCGATGAGCGAGATCACGCCGAACGGGACTTCGAGGCGCGTGAACTTGCGCCAGAATCCCAGCCGATAGATGCGCGCTGCCTCGGTGAGCTCGCTCGGAATCGTGATGAGCGACTGGTGAAAGCTGAAGGCGAGGTTCCAGGCCTGGCTCGTGAAAATGAGAATCACCGCCGCGAGCTCGAGTCCCAGCGTTCGTCCTGGGAAGAGCGCGACGAGCCCGAGCACCACGCCCGGCATGAACGACAGAATGGGTATGCTCTGCAGAATGTCGAGGAGCGGCAGCATCACGCGCTCGGCCGCCTTGCTCGACGCGGCAAAGCGCGCGTATGCGAGCGAGAACACGAGCGACACGATGTACGCCAGCACCATGCGCAGGGTGGAGAGCGCAGCGTAATACGGCAGCTTGGCCGGAGAGAGCGAGATGCGAAAGCCGGGCGACAACGGCGCGCGCCACTCGGCGGCCGCGCGGGTGACGCCGAACGTCACCGCCGCCACGGCGCACAGGAGGACGAACTCCACCCACCGCGGCGCCGGAGTCGTGACGACCGGCGCGGCGGGCGAGCGGCCCTCTGTAACGACGGGAGCGATCGGCTGCGCCATCCTGAGTCGAGGTTCGAGAGACGAGGAAGAAAAACGGCGCAGGCCAGAGACGGAAGTGTTCCCGCGCGAACGGTCGCGCAGGGCCCGACGTGTCACCGCATGGGACTACTTCCCTTCCAGCTCGTCCGCCAGCCGCGCCGACTCGTAGACGTTCCGCAGCGCCTCGATGATGGCGCGCGACGACACGCTCACCGAACGCGCGGCGTCGTCGGTGAAGATGAATCGGTTAGGCAGCGACTCGATGTTGCCGTCGAAGATCAGGCCGACGAGCTCGCCGTCGCGGTTCACCACCGGACTCCCCGAATTGCCGCCGATGATGTCGTTGGTCGACACGAAGTCGAGCGGCGTGCTCAGATCCATTTTCGCCCGCTGCTGCATCCAGCGGTCCGGCAGATGAAACGGCGGCTTGTCGTCGAACGCCGTTGCATGACCGAACATGCCGTAGAACGTGGTCTTGTACGGCGCGATGCTCCCGTTGTACGGATAACCTTTCACGACACCATCGGTGATGCGCAGCGTGAACGTCGCATCGGGCGGCAGCTTGGTGTTGTACACCGCGAACAGCGCCTGGCCGACACGATCGGCGTTGGCCGAGATGACGTCGTTGAGACGCGCTTCCGTCGCTTGAACCTGATCGACTAACGGAGCGATCTTGCGGGCCAGCACGATCATCGGATCGGTGGACGTGTCCACCGCTGCGTTGCCGCCGTCGAGCAGCGCCTGCCGCGCCGCCGGCGACGCCAGCTTGGTGCCCGACAACAGCGACGCCGCCACATCCTCCGGCGCGCGCAGCCCCAACACGATCGTCCGGTAGGGATCGTTAGGCGGGAGCGCCTGCTGCACCGACTTGAGAAACGAAACGAGTTGCATCCGCTCCGACGTCGAATCGACCGGCTGGTCGACGAGCACCGCCTGCCGGATCCGCGCCAGACCGTTGCCGCGGTATTGCGGCAGGCGCTTCGCGTCCGCCAGCGCGCTCTCCGCCGGTATGCGCACCAGAGCTCCGGCCCAGTTCAGCAGCTGCGAGCCGAATGGCGGGTTGAAGCTGAAGCTGTAGTAATTCGTCTGCGCGGCCATTGCCGTGAGCTGCCGCTCGGCGTTCGCCATCTCCGTCCAGGCGCTGCCGTACTTCGGGCGGAGCGCCGGATCTGCATCGACGCGCGCACGAAGATCCCGCTCGAACGCCGCCTTCCGCGCCATGATCGTCGAGTCGAGCAAGCCCGCGCGGTATCCGGTGACCGCCTTCTTCGAGTTCTCGATGTTGAAGATCAGGTTCTCGTACTTGCGCTGGTTCTCGGCGCTCTGTGCGCTCAACGTGCCGAGCATCGCGATGACGCGATCGTAGGCGGCGAGCGTGAACGGATACTGCACGTCGCGCAGGTACTGCATCTGCGCCAACGTCAGCAGCCGGCCCGTCGAGCCGGGATTGCCCGTCACGAAAACGAGGTCGCCCTCGCGCGCGCCGGACTTGCTCCATTTGAGATAATCCGTCACGACCATCGGCGAGTCGTTCTGGTAGACGCGCAGGAGCGCCATGTCGAGGTCGTAGCGAGGATACGTGAAGTTGTCCGGATCGCCGCCGAAAAACGCCGCCTCTTCTTCGGGCACCATCACGAGCCTGACATCGGTGTAGCGTTGATAGCGGTACAGCGAGTACATCCCGCCCTGATAAAGTGTCACGACCTCGCAGCGCAGATGCGTCGACGCCGCGCATTCGTCCTGCACTTGAGCGATTGCCGAGTCCCGCTGCTGCACCTGCGCGTCCGCGCTTTTCGCGGTCACGGCGCCGCGAATGCGCTTCGTCACATCCTCGATCGACCGCAGCTGGTCCACGTACAGCGTCGAGCACTTTCGTTCGTCCGCGATCGTCGCGGCCACGAAGCCGGTCGTGTTGTAGTTCGTGTCCGCCGGCGATGCCGAGGCGACGCACGCACGCGCACAATGGTGGTTGGTCAGAACCAACCCGCGCGCCGAAACGAACGAGGCCGAACATCCCGGCAGCCGCACCGACGCCAACCGCACGTGCGTTAGCCACGCCGAGTCCGGCGTGAATCCGTACGTCTGCTTCCAGTACTCGAGCGGCGGAGCATCGAACGTCCACATCGTGCCCGCCTCTTTCACGTACTTCGCCGGGCCGAGCGGAACCGGCAGCCGCGCCGGTTCCTTCGGTACGCGCAACGGCGGCTTGCGCGGCGTTACCTGCGAAAATGATGTCGACGGAAGCCCAACGGAAAGAACGGCGAGTGCCACAAAGGCGCGACGGAGCGGACAGAGCAGGCGATCGATAGTCACGTAAGCCTCGTCGAGTCGAAATGGGCCAAAGTCGTGCAAGCCAAATTTGATCGTCGAGCGACAGAGCGAAAGGCCTTTCTCGCGTGCCGGTGCATCGCGGCTCCGGCTTGGCATGGACCTCGCACTCCGATTGACCCACGCGCTGGTGCAGCTTACCATGCCTTCGCCGCGGTTGCTCGGACAGAACTGCATTCGTCTCTTCGAGCACACGCACGATCTCTTACACCTCCCATCGGTCGAGATGCCGCGTCGCCTACGCTTTCTTCGTGCTGTCGTCGCAATGGTCGCCGGTGCGCTGCTCGTGAGCGCCGCGACCGTCCAGGCGCAGGACGGGGTGCGAACGACGCCGCCCGTTGAAGAGACCCAATCCTTCAGCACGTTCCACTACTCGGCGCTCGGCGACTCGATCGTCGAGCTGGCGCGCGAACAGTTGGGCAAGCGATACGTCTTCGGCGGCGCGTCGCCTCGGCGCGGCTTCGACTGCAGCGGATTGGTCAAATACATCGCGAGCGTGCTTCACATCGACGTTCCGCGCACGGCTCGCATGCAGGCACACGCAGGCGCACACGTTGCCAAAGACACCGCGCAGCTGCTACCCGGCGACCTGCTGACGTTCGGACGCGGGTCGCGCATCTCGCACATCGGGATTTACGTGGGCAACGGACGTTTCATCCACGCGAGCACCAAGGCCGGCCGCGTGATCGAAACCTTGCTGCTTCGGCCGCCGGCGCGCGGCATCAAGCCATGGCAGGGTGTGCGTCGACTCGCGCTCGCCGACGCCGACTCGCTCACGGCGAGCGAGTTGCCGCTTCACTGACGCAGCTCAGGGCTGACGCACGCTCGCTTCGACGACCACGTGCGCGCCCGTCCTCGGAAAATCCAGTTTCGACAGCGAGTCGGCGAGCACCGCGGCGCGCGCTCGCGGGTCGGCGCGCACGAGTCCCGGAGCGCGTTGTCGCGTCGAGATGAATCGCACCGCGCTCACCGCCCCGCGACCGTCCATCGTTGCGCAGAGCACGGCGCCGCGATCGAGCGGACTCCGCAACGCGAACGGTCCGTACGTCACGAGATTGCCTAACGAATAGGCAATGAGGGCGCCGTGTCGCCACTCGAGCGCGCGCACCACGTGCGGTCCGTGCCCAACGACGAGGGTCGCTCCGGCATCCACCGCCGCGTGCGCGAACGCCACCGGGTTCCCGCGACGCTCGTCGAGGAACGTCTCCATCGTGTCTCGCGTCCGCTGGGCGCTCGCCCCTTCGGCGCCGACGTGCATCGTGACCACCAGGCGCGGATAGCGCGCGGCCGCGCGCGACACGTGTCGTCGCACCGCGCGCAGGTCGCGCACGTCGGGCTCGCCCGAACTCCCGAAACCAAGGAATGCTACGGTGTCACCCCGCGACGAGACGACCGGTGTCGCGAGAGTGTCCGCGCCCGTCACGTGAACGCCGGCGCGGTCGAGCGCTTCGAGCGTGCGCGCGAGCCCCGTCACTCCGGCGTCGCGCGAATGATTGTTGGCGACGTTGGCGACGACCTCCCCGCCGTCGCGCAAATGACGAAGAGCTGACGCGGCGGATGCAGGCATTCGGAGGGCGTAGCATCCCGAAGTCGAGCCGGCGCACTTCGTTCGCGCGCTCGTATCCGGATCGATCGCGCTGTCGCCGATGGCCCCTTCGAGGTTCACCATTACCATGTCGGCGCTGTCGAGCATGGGCAGCAGCGGCGCCAATAACTGCGACGGCGCGGGCAACGCCTCCGGCCGACGTCGCATCCATTTAGCGGCGCGATCCACCCACGTGGTGTCGAGATTGGTGCCGAGGGATACGTCGCCGCCCGTACACACACGCACCCCGGTCGTGTCGGCTCGCGATTCTCCAGAACGCGTCGCTTGCGAGAACACTGGAGCCGCCGGGGACGCGACAAAGACCACGGTCACAGCCAGCGAAAGGCGACCGCAGAGATGCGTCAGAACGACCGCTCGAATGCATGTCCGGAATTGGGACATGCATTCCCATTGGCGGGCACCCCGCCGCGAAAAGAATCTCGCGGCAGCTGGACAAACCATTGCCCTACAAGCGATTGTCCAATCTGTCACTCGGGCACGCTCCTTCCCGTAGGGGAGTGAGCGAGAAGCCGCACATCAGCGGCGCCTACGACCCATCTCAGTCATTGATCTGTGGACATTCCGCGCGAACCACCTAGCAAGAAGAAGCGCAACATTCTCATCGGCGCTGGCGTCCTTGCCGTCGTGATCATTACTGCAGCGCTCAGTCGCCTCAGTCCGGCCGCACCCCCCGTAGACCGGGCGACTCTGATGATCGACACGGTACGCCGCGGTGAGATGGTGCGCCAAGTTCGTGGACCCGGCACGTTGGTACCCGATCAGATCGTGTGGATCTCTGCTCTTACCGGAGGCCGCATCGATCAGATCTACGTGCGTCCGCCCGCCAAGGTCACGGCCAACACCCTGATCCTTACCATGTCCAATCCGGACGTGACGCTCGAGCAACTCAATGCCGACCAGCAGCTAAGCGCTGCCGAGGCCGCCATGGCCAGCCTCAAGACGACGCTGGAAACACAGCGTCTCAACGAAGAAGGCGTGGTGGCGAACGCGCGCAATCAATATCAAACCGACAAGCGCGCCGCCGAAGTGTCGGGTGCCTTGCTCGCCAAGGGCCTCATCTCCACGCAGGATGCCGCGAACGCCAAGGACAAAGCGGCCGCTTCGGAAACTGCCTACCAGGTGGAAACCCAACGGCTCGATGTGATGTCCAAGACAATCGATGACCAGTTGAAGCTGCAGCAGCAGCAGATCGACCGGCTCAAGGCGATTTCGGCATTCCAGAAAAAGCGAGTGGAATCGATGGAGGTTCGGGCGGGCTCTGATGGCGTGCTGCAGGACATGGATCTGCAACCGGGTCAGTGGCTGCAGCCGGGAACGCTGCTCGCGAAGGTTGCGCAGCCCGGCAAGCTCAAAGCCGAGCTTCGCATTCCGGAAAACCAGGCGGCCGACGTGCAGGACGGTCAGCCGTGCGCCGTCGACCTGCGAAACGGAATCGTTCAAGGACACGTAACGCGTATTGATCCTTCGGCGCAGTCCGGAACCGTTGGTGTAGACGTGGCGCTCGACGGGCCACTGCCGCCAGGTGCTCGTCCGGACCTGAGCGTCGACGGGACAATCGAAGTGGAGCGGCTCAAGAACGTGCTCTACGTCGGGCGGCCCGCTTACGGACAGCCGGAGAGCACGGTCGGTCTCTTCAAGTTGACGCCCGATGGCAAGGAAGCGACGCGCGTGAACGTGAAGTTGGGCCGGGCATCGGTTACGACCATCGAAGTGGTGCAAGGTCTCAATGTTGGCGACAAGGTGATCATCTCCGACATGTCGCAGTGGGATTCGCACGACCGCGTCAGTTTGCATTGATCGAGTACGACCAGTTTCAGCCGAGCACTCAGCGTACGCATCCAACCTCGACCCCGGCCTCCCCATGGACTCCGTCTCGCCAACTCCCGTTCCCGCCTCCTCCCCGGGTGGTTCCTACACATCAGCCACTGCGGATGGCAAGGCGCTGATCCGGCTCGACTCCATCGCCAAGATTTTCTACACGGAGGAGGTCGAGACGCACGCGTTGGCGAGCGTGCATCTCGAGGTGCCGGCAGGTGAGTATCTCGCCATCGCCGGGCCGTCGGGCTGCGGCAAGACGACGCTGCTGTCGATCCTCGGGCTGCTCGACACGCCGACGCAGGGTGAGTACCTGCTCGACGGGCAGCCGGTCGCGGGCCTAACGGCGAGCCAGCGCGCGCGCGTTCGGAACCGCCAGATCGGGTTCATCTTCCAAGCGTTCAACCTGATCGGCGACCTCACGGTCTACGAGAACGTGGAGCTGCCGCTCACGTATCGCGGCATGGATTCCACCGAGCGTCGCAAGCGCGTGCTCGAAGCGCTCGAGAAAGTGGGCATGTCCCACCGCGTGAAGCATTATCCCTCGCAGCTCTCCGGCGGTCAGCAGCAGCGCGTGGCAGTCGCGCGCGCCGTCGCCGGCGATCCGTTGATCCTCCTTGCCGACGAGCCCACGGGAAACCTGGACTCGACGAACGGCGAGGCGGTCATGGAGCTCCTGCGCGACCTGCACCGTCAGGGCGCGACGATCATCATGGTGACGCACGATCCGCGGTACGCGGCGCATGCCGACCGCTCGATCCATCTGTTCGACGGCCGTGTGGTGGAAGACGAGAAAGGCCCGAAGGAACAGGCGGACGAAGCGCAGCTGCGCGAAAGCGGATTCTGAGACAACGGAAAGCGGCGGCTCGCGCCGCCTGAGGGACGCGGGGGCGTCACCGCCCCCGGGAGAGACGGCCGCCTAACAACGGCCGGCGGGATGTCGGGAGCGGTCCGGGGATCGCGGCCCGACGGGGGAACCCGCACGCCTCCGCCCTCCGGTGGCCGTTAGGCCGCCGGCTTTCCTCAGGGGACCTGTCCCCGCTTCCCCCAGGCGGCGCGAGCCGCCGCTGCCCCGGAGCCGCCATGTCCGATCTCGTGTTCGCGCTTCGCTCCCTCCGCCGGACGCCGGGCTTCACCGCCGCCGCCATCCTCTGCCTGGCGTTAGGCATCGGCGCCACCAGCACCGTCTTCGGCATCGTCGACTCGCTGTTTTTTCGGCCGCCGGCCGGCGTCGGCGAACCCTCCGGCATCGTCCGGCCGTACATCGACGAGCGCGCCAAGTACACGATGCTCATCAACTCCCCGGCCGTCTCGTATCTCACCTATCAGGCATGGCGCGACGGCGCGAAATCGCTGTCCGGCGTCGCCGCGTTTTCCTCGTTAGGCCTGAGCGCCGGCCTCGGCAGCGCGGCGCGGCACGTGGACGGCTACCTCGTGTCCGGGAACTTCTTCTCGGTCCTCCGCGTCCAGCCTGCGCTCGGCCGCCTCTTCGCGGCCGAAGATGACGCCGGTCCCGGCAGCCCCCCGACCGCCGTCATCAGCCATGCGTACTGGCAGCGGGCGTACGGCGGCGATCCACAGGTGATCGGCAAACAGATCGTGCTCGACGGGCACCAGTACACGATCATCGGCGTCGCGCCCACCGACTTCCATGGCGTGGATGCCGACAACGCGGACGTATGGATCACGGTCTCGCACTCGTCGCTGGTCGGCTATCCGAGCATGTACCTGACGTCGAACAATGCGTTCTGGCTGTCGATCGTCGCGCGGCTCAAGCCAGGCGTGACCCGCGAAGCGGCCCGTTCGGAGATGGAATCGATCTACCGACACGCCGGCCTCTCCGGCGCCGGCAAGCAATCCGCGCCGTCGTATCTTCGCCTGACCCTCGGACCGATTCTCGCGGCCCGCGGCCCGAGCACCTCCGACAGCGCACGCATTGCGCGCTGGCTGGCGCTCGCGGCCGGGCTCGTGCTCGCCATCGCCTGCGCCAACACCGCGAACCTCCTCCTGGCCCGCGCTACCGTTAGGCGCAAGGAAATCGCGGTGCGGCTGTCCCTCGGCGCCACCGGCGCGCGCTTGACCCGCCAACTGCTCGTCGAGAGCATCGCCCTCGCCCTGTTAGGCGCAGGCGCCGGGCTGGTGCTCGCCTTCTGGGGCTCGGACCTCGTGCCCGCCGTCGGACTCCCACCGCTCAGCTTCTTCGCCCAGGGACGCGTGCTGGTGTTCACCTCCGCCGCGGCCATCGGCTGCGGCCTGGTGTTCGGCCTCGTGCCTGCGTGGGCGGCCACCCGCGCCGACGTGGCCGGCGCGCTCAAGGAAGGCGCGCGCGAAGGCATCGACCGGCGCTCCCGCCTCCGTACCAGCCTCATGATCGTGCAGATCGCGCTGGCCGTGGTCCTCCTCACCGGCGCCGGCATGTTCGTGCACAGCCTCCGAAACATCGAATCCGTCGACCTCGGCATGGACGCGCAGCATCTGCTCGCCGTGTCGGTCGACCTCTCCGTGGTCGGGTACAAGGACAGCGCCAGCGCGCGGTTCGATGAGCTCGCGCGCCAACGACTCGAGACGTTACCCGGCATCCGAAGCGCATCGATGACCACCACGGTGCCCGTGACCGGCGTGCTCATGGTCAATGATTTTCGGGTGCCTGATGCCGCCACACCGACGCATTCGATGTCCGACGCGACCGATCTCATGAATGCGATGACCGGACCCGACGCCGCCCTGAGTTGGAACGGAGGCCCGCACTACTTCGCGACGATCGGAACGCCGCTCATCGCCGGTCGCGATTTCACCGTCGCCGACATGGAGTCGAACGCCCACGTCGTGATCGTGAATCAGGCGTTCGCCAAGCGGATGTGGCCCGGCAAGACCGCGTTAGGCCACTGCGTCGACATGCAGGATGAGGCCGGCAAGTGGGTGTGCTACAGCGTCGTCGGCGTCGCCGCCAACGCCAAGTACTCCAGCATCGTCGAGACGCAGCGCCAGTCGTTCTGGACGCCCGTCACGGCGCGCAACGGATCGATGAACATTCTCGTCCGCACGACAGGCGATCCGGCGGCAGCCGTCACCAACGTGCGACGCGCACTGTCGGCGCTCGCGCCGGGCCTGCCGTACATCGAGGTCAAGTCGTTCACCGAGATCCAGCGCCCGCAGCTGCAACCCCGGCTCCTCGGCGCGTCCATGTTCAGCGTGTTCGGATTGCTCGCTCTCGTCCTTGCCGCGATCGGGCTCTACGGCCTCATGTCCTATCTGGTGGGCCAGCGCACGCGCGAGCTCGGCCTCCGCATGGCCCTGGGCGCCCAGCGGCGCAGCGTGCTCGCCATGGTGCTCCGCCGCGCACTCGTCCTCACGTTAGGCGGGCTCGCCATCGGGCTCGTCGGCGCGCTCGCGTCCGCCCGTCTCATCACGCATCTGCTCTATCAGGTGGGCGCCGCCGATCCATCCAGCATCGTGGCCGTCGTCCTCGTCCTCGTTGGCACGGCGATCGTTGCGGCCTGGCTCCCGGCGTATCGCGCCTCTCACGTCGACCCCATGGTGGCGTTGCGAGCCGAATGACAGGTTACCATTAAAGCATCACCTTTGCGGACTCTCGAGACCCCCATGGCCTCTCTCAAATCACTGTTCGGCGGCGCTCGACACGAAATCCCGGCTGCATCCGAGATGCAGCCGGACGCGCCCGCCGCGGATCTGATGCTCATCTCCACACGCAACATCGACAAGTCCTATCCCGTCGGGAACGGACAGGTGTTCGTGCTCAGGCGCGTGAGCATCGACGTCAAACCCGGCGAGTTCGTGTCCATCATGGGGCCGTCGGGCGCGGGCAAGTCCACGATCCTGAGCGTCGTCGGTATGCTCGACAGCGCGTGGACCGGCGAATTCTGGTTCTTGGGCCACCCGGTGCACACCTACACGATCAAGGAGCGCGTCGCGCTCAACAAGCAGTACATCGGCTTCGTGTTCCAACAGTACCACCTCATCGACGACCTCACCGTCGCCGAGAACCTCGACATTCCGTTGTCGTACCGGAACATCAAGAAGAGCGAGCGCGAAGCGATGGTCGCCGACACGCTCGACCGCTTCCAGATCGTCGGCAAGAAGGACTTGTATCCGCGCCAGCTCTCGGGCGGGCAACAGCAGCTCGTCGCCGTGGCGCGAGCCGTGATCGCGAGTCCTCGCCTTATTCTGGCGGACGAGCCCACCGGCAACCTGCACTCGAGCCAGGGCGCCGAGATCATGGAGCTGTTCACGCGGCTCAACCAACAGGGCACCACGATCATCCAGGTGACGCACTCGGAGACAAACGCGGCCTACGGCAACCGCATCATCAATCTCAAGGACGGCTGGATCGTTTGACCGCACGCCCTTGCGTTAGGCACCCGTGAGTTCACTCACCGCACCCGAGATTCCGCTCCGCATTCTCATCGCCGACGACCAGCCGGACGTGCTCGAGGCGTTGCGGCTGATGCTCAAGGGCGAGGGATTCCAAATCGAGACCGCGCGCTCGGTCGGCAGCGTCGCCGCGGCCGTCGAAGAACGCGATTTCGACGCCGTGATCATGGACCTCAATTACACCCGCGACACCACGTCGGGCCGCGAGGGCCTCGACCTCCTGCCGCGCCTCCGCGAGCTCGACCGCACGCTGCCCATCATCGTCATGACGGCCTGGGGCAGCGTCGACGGCGCCGTCGAGGCGATGCGCCAGGGCGCGTGGGACTACATCGAAAAACCGTGGGACAACGCGCGTCTCATGGCGACGCTGCGCTCGCAGCTCGAGTTAGGCAAAGCCATTCGCCGCACCATGCGCCTCGAGGGCGAGAACGCGCTGCTCCGCAAGGACGGCGTGCCCAACCTCATCGCGGCGTCGCCGCGCATGCGTCCGGTGCTGCAGCTCATGGAGCGCATCGGGCCGTCCGATGCCAACGTGCTCGTCACCGGCGAGCACGGCACCGGCAAAGAGATGGTCGCGCGGTGGCTGCACGCGGTGTCGCCGCGATCGGGACACACGTTCGTGGCCGTCAACATGGGCGGCCTGTCCGAGGGCGTGTTCGAGAGCGAGCTCTTCGGCCACGTGAAAGGCGCCTTCACCGACGCGAAAACCGACCGCGTGGGCCGCTTCGAGCTCGCCGATCGGGGCACGCTGTTTCTCGATGAGATCGCCAACATTTCGCTGGCCTTGCAGGCGAAGCTGCTCCGCGTGCTGCAAACCGGCGAGGTGGAGCGCGTCGGCTCGTCGCGCCCGCACGCCGTCAACGCGCGCATCGTGTCGGCGACCAACGTCGACCTCCACGCCGAAACCGGCGCCGGCCGCTTTCGCGAGGACTTGTTGTTCCGCCTGAACACGATCGAAATCCACCTGCCGCCGGTCCGCGAGCGGCGCGAGGACATCCCTGCCCTCGCCATCCACTTCCTCAAGCGACACGCCTCGCGCTATCAGAAAACGCTCGGCGGCTTCGACGCGGCGGCGATGCAGGCGCTGCTGGATCATTCGTGGCCCGGCAACATCCGCGAGCTCGACCATGCGATCGAGCGCGCCGTGCTCCTGGCCCAGGGTGACACCGTTCGCGCCGCCGACCTCGCGCTGCGTCCGGGCGCGCAGGGTGCGGCGTCGCGGTACGAGGAGTTGACGCTCGAGGAAGCGGAGCGCGTGCTCATCCAGAAGGCGCTCACCCGCTACGACGGAAACGTGAGCCAGGCGGCCAAAGCGCTGGGACTGAGCCGGAGCGCGCTCTATCGCCGGCTCTCAACGCATGGCCTCTGAGCGCCCGCCACACGCCACCAGCCTAACGACGCATTCGGGTCCGGCGCAGCCGTCGGCATTCGAGCGACGGATTCTCCTCCTTGCGCTGCTCGCCGGAACACCTGGCGGGGTCGTCGCCCTGGCGCTGCTCTGGACCGGCGACTACTCGGACCGGCTGCGCTGGACGCTCACCATCATCGTCGTCGGCGCCTGGCTCGGCGTAGCGCTCGCGCTGCGGGAGCGAGTGGTGCGTCCGTTGCAGACGATTTCAAACATGCTCGCCGCCTTGCGTGAGGGCGACTTCTCGATTCGCGCGCGCGGTGCGCGCGAGGACGACGCCCTTGGTCTCGCGCTTCTCGAGGTCAACACCCTCGGCGAGACGCTGCGCTCGCAGCGCCTCGGTGCACTCGAGGCGACGGCGCTCTTGCGCACGGTGATGGCGGAGATCGACGTCGCCATCTTCGCGTTCGACGAGCATCGCGCGCTGCGCCTGGTGAACGGCGGCGGTGTGCGCCTGCTCGACCAGCCGGCCGAGCGATTGCTGGGGCGCACGTCGGCTGCGTTAGGCCTGGCCGAATGCCTGCGCGGCGAGGCCGAGCGCACGGTGGACCTCGACTTCCCCGGCGGTCGCGGCAAGTGGCAGCTCCGGCGCGGCAGTTTTCGTCAGGACGGGCTTCCGCACCAGCTGGTCGTGCTGTCGGACCTGAGCCGCGCGCTGCGAGAAGAAGAGCGGCAAGCGTGGCAGCGCCTCATTCGCGTGCTGGGACACGAGATCAACAACTCGCTGGCGCCGATCAAGTCGATCGCCGCGAGTTTGCGCGACCTGTTGTCGCGCCCAACGCTGCCCGGCGACTGGCGCGACGATCTGGGCGACGGCCTGGCCGTGATCGCGGGCCGGAGCGAATCGCTCAGCCGGTTCATGGCCGCGTACGCCTTGCTCGCGCGACTGCCGAATCCGCAACCACGGCCGGTGGACGTGGAACAATGGGTGCGGCGCGTCGCGCATCTGGAGACGCGCCTCCACGTGCAGATCGCCACCGGTCCCCCGATCACGATTTCGGCCGACGGCGATCAGTTGGACCAGCTGCTCATCAATCTCGTGCGCAATGCGGCTGACGCATCGCTCGAGACGCACGGCGGGGTGACGGTCGGCTGGACGCGCAACGGCGCGACGCTGGAGGTCTGGGTGCGCGACGACGGGCTCGGCGTGTCGGACACGGCCAACCTGTTCGTGCCGTTTTTCACCACCAAGCCTAACGGATCGGGCATCGGGCTGGCGCTGAGCCGGCAGATCGCCGAAGCGCACGGCGGCGCGCTGACACTCGAGAACCGCCGCGACGCGCACGGATGCGAGGCGCGTCTCAGGCTTCCGTTGTGACCGCGACGGCTGCCGTGCTCCTCGACGCCGGGGCGCACCCGGTGATCGCGCATCGCGGCGCGTCGGCGTTCGCCCCCGAGAACACGTTGGTCGGGTTCGAGCGCGCGGCCGCGTTCGGCGCCGAAGCGCTCGAGCTCGACGTGCACGTCACCGCCGACGATCAGCCGGTCGTCATCCACGACCCGACGCTCGACCGAACCACCGACCGCCGCGGCGTGGTGAGACTGATGCCGTACGCGGCGTTTCGCGACGCCGATGCCGGCGCTCGGTTCACCACCGATCGCGGCGCGACGTTTCCGTTTCACGGACTCGGCGTGCGCGTGCCGCTCCTGGCCGAAGTGTTAGGCATGTTCGCGGAGACGCCGGTCATCGTCGAGATCAAGGCGGTCGCGGCAGCCCACGCGGTGAAGCGCGTGATCACCGAGTCGGGCGCGATATCCCGCTGCGTCGTGGCGTCGTTCGACGAGCGCGCGCTGGCGCCGTTCGATGCGCCGCCGTGGATTCGCAGCGCCTCGCGGGCCGAGACGCTGTCGCTCCTGAGTCGCGCCTTCGTGGGACGGGCCGCGCGTCCGTCACGGTATCGCGCGCTCACGATTCCGACGCGATTCAACGGCATCCCGATCCCAATGCGGATGCTGGCCGCGGCCGCGCGCCGCATCGGCTGTCCGACGCACGTGTGGGTGATCGACAATCCCGAGATTGCGACGTCGTTGTGGGAGCTGGGCGTGGCGGGGGTGATCACAAACCGGCCGGGCGCCATGCTCGCCGCCCGCGACGCGGGCGGCGCCGACTGACCCCCCGAGGCCTGACGAAAAAGGGCGACGGCTGTTGCCGTCGCCCTCTTCCGTCAGGCCCCGGGGTTACCGGTGGTGGTGTCCACCACCACCGCCGCCACCACCGTGCCAACCGCCGCCGCCGCCACCGCGAGGTGCCGACATCCGCGGCGCAGACATTCTCGGCGCAGACATCCGCGGCGCCGACATGCGGGGCGCCGATTCACGCGGCGCCGACATACGCGGCTCGGCCGCTCGTGGCGCTTCCATCCGCGGCATCGAGCGCGCACCCTCGAAGCGCGGCGACTGCATACGGGGCGCTTGCATCCGCGGCGGCTCCGCGCGTGGCGATTCCATCCGCGGCGCCGGAACGCGCTCCGCCGGCTCCACCCGCGTACCACGCTGGAAACCCGAACGCTCCGGCGTTGCTTCGAACGGACGGCCGCGCGGCGCGTTCACCCGCGTCGGAGGCTCAACGACCCGCCCGCGCGGCTGCGACGTACCATGGAACGGCTCCGCGACCCGGCCACGCGGCTGCGCGGTCCCACGGAACGGCTCCGTCGGGCGCATCGTCGGCTCGAACCGCGGCCGGCTCGGAATCGATCGCGAACCGGTGAAGGTCGGACGACGACCCGGCCCGAACACCGTCGGTCCGTCCATGCGCGTGCCGCCGTTAGGCATGCGCAGCGACGTCGGCACACGCCGGCCACCCACTCCATCCCCGGGACGCAAGGCGCCGCGGTTCAGCGCATGCACGCCGCCAAAGGACATGCCGGCGAAACGCGCGCCAGGCGACCGCGCGAAGCCGGTCGCGCCGAACCCTGTGCGCGGACGGTACTGAACGCCCACCACCGTCCTGCCGCCCGGGAAACCGCCCTTGAACCGGAACGGGGTGAACGGACGACCGAAACCGCCGCAATCGAAGCACGCGAAGAACGGACGGCTGAAGAACGGCCGCGGGAAGAACACCGAGCGCGGGAACGGCGTGAAGAACGGCCGGAAGAAGAACGGATCCCCGAAGCCGATCGTGATAAAGCCGCCGTAGAACGGCCCGTAGCCGTAGAAATACGGATCGTACCACGGATCATAGAACGGATCGTACCCATAATCCTGGTACATGTAGTAGTTAGGCCGCGCGTACGCCACGACCTGCTGTGTGCTGTACGACGCCAGGTCATAGTCGAAGTGCGCCGTCGCCATGCGGCCGACGAGGTTCGTTAGGCCCGTCTCCGGATCGGTGGCCATCGCGCTGTCGCCGATCACCGTGTAGTCCCAATGGCCGTCGCGCTGGAAGTCGTCGAACTGGAACGCCTGCGCCGACCACGCGGCGTAGACCATCCCGTTGCCCGAATCGTTCGACGACACGGTGAACGCGCTCCCGCCATCGCGGCCCACGATCTCGTAGCTCTTGCCGCCGTGCACCATGTCGTCGTCGGTCGGATCGATCGGGAACAGCACCTGAACCTGTCCGCTCGGCGAAACCTGGAAGACCACCAAGTAACCATCGTCGCGCACGTCGACTTGCACATGTGCCTGATCGCCTCGTTGGTACACGCTGCGATCGAGCGTCACGCGCACCGACGGAGTTGGGTCGGCAGCGTTGGCGCGGGCCGGCGCCGGAGGTCCGCCCGTCGCGGCGCCAGCAAGCATCAAAGGAACCAGTAAACCGGAGAGCATGTCCCCTCCCTAAACTCGAGTTCGCCGACCGGCCTTGGCCGACGGAACCACGGGCGCCCAAGACACCACGCCCCACCCTCACTATGGCGACTGTCGTGCCGCGACGCAAGTTGTTGCCGTGCAACGCGTTTTCAGCAGCCGCGACCACCTATTCGTCCGTCCAGCTGGACAGTGGCCGTGGTCGATTGGGGACACCGCTCCAGGCAGCCTCGGCCCGTCATTCTCAACACGTTGATCTGAATACGGTTCCGCAAGTTCCGCACTTCGCCGTTGAAACGCCTCTTGCGCGTGCTTCCCGGAAGCAGAATCATCACGCGTTCCCGCGGCAGTCCAGCCCGGCGCGCGCACCTCCTGCGCGATCATGCGCCGGATAGCCATCCCAGCACAGTCCGACGAGGGATACTCACATGGGCCTGAACGACAGGGCGAAAAAACTGATCACGCAGCCGAGGCAGGAATGGTCGGTGATCGACGCTGAACCAGCCACCGTGGGCGGGCTGTACACCGGATACGTCATTCCGCTGTCGCTCGCGCGTATCATCGCGTTTGTCATCGGCGCCGTACTCTTTGGCGGAAGCGTGGGCTTAATCGGCAGAGTGGGCTACCCGATAGGTTGGCTGATCCGCTTTGCGTGCGGGACCTTCATCACGGACCTGGTCGCCGTCTACGTGTTCGCGTTGATCATCGACGCCCTGGCGCCGACGTTCGGCGGCACGAAGGGCAGCATGCAGGCGCTGAAGGTCTCCGCGTATTCGCTCACCGCGGTCTGGGTGTTCGGAATTCTCGCGATCATACCGGTCATCGGCTGGATCGGCGCGCTGATCGGCTTGATCTATTCGATCTATCTGCTCTATCTCGGATTACCCATTCTGATGAAGGCGCCGGCCGACAAAGCAGCTGGATACACGGTCGTCGCGATCATCGCCGGCATCGTGGTGTTCCTGGTGATTGGCTGGGTGCTCGCGATGCTCGGTCTCGGCGGCATGGCAATGATGCGCTGACCCAGGCGCTCTGTTAGGCACGTGGGGCGGGGCGCGCACGCGCGCCCCGCCCCACCGTGCATCCGGCCGTCGATCAGAATCCGAATCGCAATCCGGCCGACAACGCCCAGTTCTGTGTCACCGGCGCGTCGATCGGCTCGCCCGAAATGTCCTGCAGATTGAACCGGCCAATGTAGTCCTTGGCCATGAACCGCACGCCGATCGAGCGCGCGATCCTCGCATCGATTCCTACACCCGCATTCCACGCAAAGTTGGTCGCGGTTGTCGACGGAACGCCGTCGCCGCCGTCGCCAAAATTGTAGTGCATGGCGCCGGCGCCGATCTGGAAAAACGGCTTCACGGATCCGCGGCCGAATGGACCGGTCGGCACGCTGAATTGCAAGCCGCCGTCGTACAGCCAGATGTTCGAATTGCCCTGCGCGCCGGTCGCGGCAAGCGGCACATCCACCTCGACGTTCGACTTCGCGTAGCCGAGGTTGCCGTAGAACGAGACGTACGGTGCGAGCTTGAGCGCGAGCTGTGCTCCCACCACCGCGGCGTCGTCGGTCGTCAACGACGAGCCCGTACGCCGGCTGAAGAAATCACCGAACGTCAGATAGCCGACGTACGGCGTGAACTGAACCACCTCATCAGACGATTCGTCGATCACACGCAGCCCACGCTGCGCGCTCAGCGGCACGGCGGCCGCGACGAGCGCGACGACTGCCGCGACAGCGCCGGTTCCTGTACGCATCGGGTTCCTCCGGTACGAGATGTCATGCGAGCACACCTCGCGCCGAAGGCACGCGTCATACCAGACTTTCGCGCGCTCGCGCTACCGCATTGATACAATGGCACTTGCGCGCGAAACGGCCAAACGCTTCGCGCGCGCTGCTGTCCACGCGTAGAGACGAAATTGTCCACTCACTGCGTCGAACGAGGCGGCACCACATTCCAATTGATGATGGCGTTCCAGACCATCGGAAATTCGTGATGGTTGAGATAGCGATGCAGCGGATCGAACGTGAACGCAACGACGTGTCCTTTGCGGACCGGCACGTCGAAGATCGCGCCTTGCCCGATGATCTCATCCTCCCCGCGCACCATGCCGGACACGACGTACGGCTCTTCCGATCCGTGCTTCTTCGATTTCGCCGTCGAGTCGCGCGGCGGCGCGGCCTTGTTGGGCTCGCCCATGATCGCGCCGGTATCCGCCGCTTCCGGCAGCTTGGTGCCGTACTGCAGAATCAGCATCGCGCTGTCGCGCGGCGGCACTTCGAACAGCGGCGCATTGCCGCGAAACACGGTGGTGGTGTCGGGGAACCCATAGAGGATCGGCGATGCGTGTCGCATGCGCACGCGCACGACGGATCCCGGATGGAACAACGTCCGCGTCGGATGCGGCGAGAGCTCGGCGGCGATGCCCGACTCCGCCGCGAGGCGCGTCGACGTCTCGAGCGTGATCAGCTCGCCGCCATCGTCGACGAACGCGCGCAGGGCCTCGAGGCCGGCAAAGCCGGGGCCGCCGGTGATGTCGGGGCTCGAGAACGGCGTGCCCAAGTTAGGCGTCGCGGACGTCTTCTCGAACGGCAGCGGTCCGACGTCGCGATCGACGCCGTTGATCATCCGGTCGAGCGACCCGTTCATGTTGGGCACCAGGATGACGTCGAACCGTTTGCGCAGCGCGCCGCGCCGCAGATCGTCCTTGTCGATCGACGTGTACGGGATGCCTAACTGATCGAACGTATAGCGCGACCAGCCGGCGTCCTGGGTATCGTACCACGAATGGTAGACGGCGATGCGGGGCAGGTCGACGGCGTGCCGTTGGACATCCGGCACACGGTCCGCGCTCACCAGCGGCAAGCCCCATCGGTCGGCGATCTCTTTCGCCGCGCCGGCCGGCGCGCGCTCGATGATCACCGATCCCGCCGGGAAGCTGTCCTGCCCAACGACGAACGCGTGCTCCGCCACCGCCGCGGTTGCCGCGCGGTCGCGTTCACGCAGGTGGAAGAGCGCCGGCAGCACTTCGCTCTGCGCACGGTAGGCGAGCAGGTAGACGGGGCCGGCGCCCCGCACCGCGCCGCGGTACGCCACCGTGTCCGCGAGGCGCTCGAGATCGGTCCAGTGAAACACCGACGTATCGTTCACCGCGTGCACCTGCACGCCGTAAAGCGCGCCTAACGTCCACGCGATGTCGTCGTAGGGCGGATACTGCGCCGTGCTCGGGTAGCTCTGCGTGCTGAGCAGGTTGACGGCGAGGTCGCGATACGGCTGGTCGAGCCTGATCACGAAGTCGCCCGCCGAATCGCCCGCGGTGCGTCGATCGATCTCGATGTGCTGGCGCTCGAGCTGGTTGATCAGGTAGGCGACGCGGCGCGGATCGCGCTGACGCGCGAACCCGGGAATCACGTACGCGTGCGGCGTCTCCGTGCGGCCGCGCGCGAGGCTGTTCACGCCCACCTGATAGAAGTCGTGCAACATCTTCGAGGCGTTGGTCGCTGCGTATGTGAGCGACGCGAGAACGCCGGTCTCCTGATAATTGACGTTGTCGCGCGAGCTCCAGTACACCTCCTTCGTCGGCGGCCACGACCGATACCACTCGCGCGACGTCACCGGTGCTCCGGCGTATCGCTCGCCCGACAGATCGCGCAGATACGTGTCGCCGCCCGCGTTGCCGAACGTCTCGAAGAACCGGCCGACCGCATTGTGATTGTTGGCGACCCACATGCCGTAGCCCGGCCACCATCCGTCGAAGAACGCCCACGTCCACACGCCCGGCAGCCCGGCCGCGCTCAACGTCGTGATGTCGTTGTTGGCGAGCACCTGCCACTGCCCGATGATGATCGGATCGTTGTTCACGTTGTAGGGCCCGGTGCCCGTCGACACGTACAGCAGCGGCACCGACTCGTGCAGGTCGTGCATGACTAACGGATGCCAATCGTAGTAGATGTCGAAGATCGCCTTCGTCAGCGCTTGCGAGATCTGCAGGCCGTCGCGGTTGTTGTCGTGCAGCACATAGCGGCCCCAGAACGGCGACGAACGCGGAAAGCCGTCGTCGAACTTCGGACGGCCCTTCGTATAGTGCAGGTACCAATCCACCTGCTTGTCGCGGCCATCCGGCTCGCTCACCGGATTGATGATCGTGATCACGCGGCTGCGAATCATGGCATCGGTCGAGTCATCGCCCACCGCCAACCGGTACGCGAGCTCCGTTAGCATTTCCGGCGAACCCATTTCCGGAGAATGCAGGCCGCCGTTCAGATAGTAGATGGGCTTTGCGTCGCCGATCACCGCCGCCGCGGAATCGGCGGGCAGCGTCCGCGGATCGGCCAGGCGCCGCATCAGCGCTTTATAGTGGTCGATCGAGTGCATGGTCTGCTCGTCCGCGATCACCACGAGAATGATCTGTCGCCCTTCTTCGGTGGTCGCGATGCTGTCGACGCGCACCCGGGGTGTCGCCCGCGCGAGCGCGCGGAAATACGCGTAGATGTCCTTCGTGTGGTGCATCACGCCGGGCGCTCCCGCGATGCTCCCGAAAAACTTGAGCGGACTCGGGACGCTCTCGCTCGCCGGCAGCGTGGCGACTGCCTGCGGCAGAAACCGCGGGTCGGTCGTCGCTTCGCGGACTAACCGGGCATAGCCCGTGTCCAACGCAACCCGGTGTCGAGTGGGCGCCGGCGCCTGCACCGAATGCGTCTGCTGAACAGGGGGCGCCGGCTGCTGGTACGCCGCAGGCTGTTGCAGCGCGACGGCGAGGAGGATCGAGAAGGGAAGCACGAGAGGTAGGTGGCTGGAGGTACGTTTTGGGTAGTTGTGAGTATCACCAAACACGCGCTCCATCAACCCCTTCCGGCGTTCCCCGGCCGTATCCGAATCGTCAATTGACGAGGGCCAATCGATCGGACACGAGAGGAGACGCAGGCCATGCGAGTATTTCTGACTGGAGCGGCCGGGCCGCTCGGACGCGCGCTCACCGAGGTGTTCCGCGAACGCGGCGATGCAGTGGTCGGACAGGTTCGCCGACGGAGCGGCATCGGAGTGTTACGAAAGTTGGGCGCCGAGCCGGTCATGAGCGATCTCATGCGCGCCCGGCTCCTCGCGGATGCGATGCAGGGCTGCGACCTGGTCGTCCACGTCGCGCAATTCTTCGACTTCTGGGCGCCGCAAGCCTCGACCTTTCACGCGGTGAACGTGTACGGAGCCGAGAACACGCTCGCTGCCGCGCTCGAAGCGCGCGTGCCGCGCGTCGTGTACGTGTCATCGTCGCTCACCATCGGTGAGCAACCCGGCTTCTGGGGTACCGAGCGCACCGTGCACCGCGGCTACACCCATACGGCATACGAGCGCTCCAAGCTCACCGCCGAACAAGCAGTGCTGCGCTACCGCGCCAAGGGTGTCGAAGTGATCGTCGTCAATCCGGGTCTCATCGTCGCCGCCGGCGATTCCGGATGGCTCGGCCGCATGGTCTACGATTTCGTCACCGGCAAGCGCCGCCGCACCGGCGACGCACCGATGGGATGGATCTGGGCGCGCGATGCGGCAACCGGAATCGCACTCGCCGCCGATAAAGGACACAGCGGATCGCGTTACATCTTGAACGCCGAGACGATGTCGACGCACGAATTCATGTCGCGCGTGGCGAAGGTGTCCGGCAAGTCGGCGCCCGGAGTCATGCCCAACTGGATCACCACGACGACGGCAACATTCTCGACCGCCGCCGCGTCGTTGTTCGGCGGACGTCCGCGCCTCTCACTCGACGAAGCACGATTCACCACGTCGGGATTTCGCGTCGACGGCTCGCATGCGTGTGCGGCACTCGGTCTGGAGTACACACCGATGTCCCGCTACCTGCCCAACATCATCAGCAGTTACCGCGCGAGCGCGAAGCTTCTCGCTGCGTAACTCGCCGCGTCCGATGCGCGCCGACAAACCGCGGTGCGCTCGGACGTCATCCCGCCGGGCATCGCTGCGCATCACCGCACGTCACTTGCGTCAACCTCACGACACCTCGTGCAACAGCGCGTTGCACGTCGCGACGCGCGCGCGCGACAACCTCGCGCGCGCTGTTACGCGCTCTTCCGTAAATCTTCCATGAATGAGCTCGCTCGAGTCGATCGCGAGCACATGGGTCAATTGCAATTCGTCGAGGCCGCAACGTGCAGCTCACACAATCGGAGAACCGACCGCTCTCGCTCGTGCCGCCGCCGTTGCCGGCGGTGCGCGCGCTGATTCTGGCCGGTCACGCCGACACCGCCGCACTCCTCGATGAATTCGTGCTGCGCTCGGGACTTGCTCCCGCCCACCCGCTCGACGACGAACCGGTCGACCAGGCTGTCGCGCGCACGCGTCCGCGCGTTGCGATCGTCGACTTCGATCACCCGTGCGCGATGTCGCAGCGATTGCCCGAATGGTTGGGCGCCGTCGGTGCGCGATTGTTGTTGTGCGCGGCGCTGCACCGCAACGCGGAAGCGCGCGATCGCGCGCTTCGCACGGGCTCGCTGTATTTTCCGCTGCCGATCACGTACCGCGATTTCGATCTCGTGCTCCGCACGGCGCTCCTGCTCTAACGGACGCTGGGCACGCGGTAAGGCAGGCTGAAACTCCGCACTGGACCGACCGTACGTCAGGGCGACTCGACCCATTGCCCTCCCATGCGACTTTTCGTTCTGAGCGCAGGTCGCCGCGCGGCGTGCGCGGCCGCGTTCGCACTCGCGTTCGTCACATGCGTGGCGCGCGGAACCGCGCAGACACCGACCTCCCCCGATACCTCGCACGCCGCAACCGACACCAGCCGTGACGGAGCGCTGCATCTCACCATTCATGACGTCGGACTCGCCATCGGCAACGCGCGCTACGTCGATGGCATCCGCCTCAACTTTCGCGATAGCGGCCACTACGTCGTTCACGGGTTGAACGCGACGATCTGGACGCCGTACCAGCACAGCGACGGGCTCGTCCAGGGGCTTGCGCTCGGCCTGCCGCTCGCCGGAGCGCGGCGCATCGACGGCGTTGGTCTCGGCATCGGACTTGGCGCCGACGACGATCTCTCCGGCGTTGCCGTCGGTCTGCTCGGCGCCGGAGCCGGCAAGTCGGTTCACGGGATCCTGGTCGGCGGACTCGGCGCCGGGTCCGGATCCGACGTGGAGGGTCTAGCCGCGGGCGGACTGGGTGTCGGCGCCGGCCAGGACGTGAAAGGCGTGATCATCGGTGGACTCGGAGTGGGCGCGGGGCACGATGTGACGGGCGTCAGCGTGGCCGGACTTGGCAGCGGCGCCGGGAATCGTGTGCGCGGGTTGAGCGTGGCCGGCCTCGGCGTCGGTGCGGGAGAAAGCCTGGACGGGATCAGCATCGCCGGCGTTGGCGTTGGCGCGGGGCAGAGCGTGCGCGGCTTGACGCTCGCCGGTGTCGGCGTCGGCGCCGGGGACAACATCGTGGGCATCACTTTCGCCGGCCTGGGCGTCGGGGCCGGCAATCGCGTCAAGGGTTTCACGGCGGCAGGAATCGCTGTCGGCGCCGGGGGGTCTATCGAGGGAATCACCCTGGCCGGTCTGGCCGTCGGCGCGCCCAAGGTGCACGGGTTCGTGGCCAGTCTCGTTGCGGGCGGCAACTACGTGAAAGGCGGGGTGATCGCTCCAGCGTGGATGCGAATTTCTCGCGAAGGATCGTTCACCGGGTTTTCACTGAGCGCGTTCAACCAGGTGAAGGGCACGCAGCACGGGCTCGCGCTCGGCATCTTCAATTTCGCGCGCGAGCTGCACGGCGTTCAAATCGGGCTGCTCAATTACGCCGGCAACAACTCCGGTCTCGCGAAGCTGCTGCCTCTCGTGAACGCGCATCACTGATCCGCCGTCGCGAAGGTTTCTTCGCGAACGTGGAGTGGTCTTGTTCGTCCATCGGATAACCCCATGGACCGAGAGGACCTCATGAGCACGAAGTGGAGACTGGCGATCGGAACGCTGGCAATGGCCGGCATCGCCTCGTTGTCATTCTACGCCGGCAATGTTTCGGCAGCCGAGCGTCATCCGGCAATCAATGCGGCGGTGGACGCCCTGGTGAAAGCGCGCTTCGACCTGCAGCACGCGGCGCACGACTTTGGCGGTCACCGTGTGAAAGCCCTCGAGGCGACCGACGCTGCGCTCCAGCAGCTCAAAATCTGCCTCAAGTACGACCGGTAGCATCGTCGCCCGATCGATCGAGGCCGGCGGCGCGACTCCGGCCCGCCGGCCCTCGGCATCGAGGCGCGTGGTTCTTCCTGCCTAACGCAGATCTTCGCCGCGCATGTCTCATCGCTGATCGCGCACACTGCGCGACAGTCAGCATTCCATTCGAGCGCCGTACGGAAGTTGTCATCGCCCGACAGTACGCGTCGCGCGCTCGCGGGCAGCGCCCCGGCGCGACATATTGGGGTGATGTTCTCCACGTGCATCTTCTGCCACGCGTCGCTGGGGACAAATCCGGTGATCGAGGCGTTCCCGGTGGGTCGACGGTTGGCGTTCGATCCCGCGCGGGGACGGCTCTGGGTGGTCTGCACGCACTGTGAGCGGTGGAATCTCTCGCCGCTCGACGAGCGATGGGAAGCCATCGACGATTGCGAGCGGAGATTCCGCGCCACGCGGCTTCGCATGTCGACGGACAACATCGGCCTGGCGCGCATCGCGGATGGCATGACGCTCGTGAGAATCGGACAGCCGCTTCGTCCGGAGCTTGCGGCGTGGCGCTACGGCGACCAGTTCGGGCGGCGTCGTCGATTTCGCGTGGCGCAAGCCGGCGTGGGCGTGACCGCTGTCGGAGCGACGCTCGCCGGCGGCGCGGCGGTTGGTGTGGGTGTCGGCGGTATCGCATTCGCGGTCACGCAGTGGGGACGCGCGCTGCTGTACGGATCGCCGTCGGCGATCGTGGCGCGCATTCCCATCGGTAACGGCATCGTGGCGCCGGTGCGGCGCGCGGATCTCGATCGGCTGGCGGTGCGCGGCGGGACGAATGCAACCGACTGGGCGCTGTGCGTCCGACATGCGGCGTCGCACAACAATACCCCGCCGGTCGAGCTGGAAGGTGAGGCTGCCCAACGCGCGGCGGCGATGCTCCTGCCGGTGGTCAACCGGTTCGGAGGATCGCGCGTCCAGATCGCGGAGGCCGTCCGGGTACTCGAGGAGGCCGTGACTCCGTTAGGAGTGTTCGCGCTCACCGTGCGGCAGCAGGACCACGCGCTGGTGCTTCCCTTGCCCGTCCCCGTGCGGCTGGCGCTCGAGATGGCGGCGCACGAAGAGCGCGAGCGGCGCGCGCTCGAGGGCGAGTTGGCCGAGCTCGAACGCGAATGGCGGGAAGCCGAGGAAATCGCGGAGATCGCGGATTCGTTGTTGCTGCCGACGCGCGTCGACGAGGTGCTCGGCGGCATGCGACATCGCGTCGAGCCGACCGGAACGTGACGTCGACCACCGCTCCCCGCATCGCCGGCGACCACCGCGAAGCGGTGCTCGCGACGTTCCTCGGCTGGACGCTCGACGCATTCGATTTCTTCCTCGTCGTATTCGCGCTCACGTCGATCGCCGGCGAATTCGGACGCACCGACAAGGCGCTCGCGCTGTCGCTCACGCTCACGTTGGCCTTCCGCCCCGTGGGCGCTTTCATTTTCGGGCTGATGGCGGATCGCTACGGCCGGCGCATTCCGCTGATGATCGATCTCGTGTTCTTCTCGGTGATCGAAGTGCTCACCGGGCTCGCGCCTAACTTCACGACGTTTCTCGTGCTGCGCGCGCTCTTCGGCATCGGGATGGGCGGCGAATGGGGCGTCGGCGCATCGCTGGCGATGGAGAAAGCGCCGACGCGCTTGCGCGGCGTGCTGTCCGGGTTGCTGCAGGAGGGTTACGCCGTGGGATATCTGCTCGCGGCGGTCTGCTTCTTTTTCGTCTTCCCGCGCTGGGGATGGCGTCCGATGTTCTTCATCGGCGGACTGCCTGCCCTGCTCGCGCTGTTCATTCGCGTGCGCGTCAAGGAATCCGAAGTGTGGCAGCGCACGCGCCACGAGAGCTGGTCGGGTCTTGGCCGCGCGATCGTCGGCAACTGGAAGTTGTTCGCGTACCTCGTCGTGCTCATGTCGATGATGAACTTCGTGTCGCACGGCACGCAGGACATGTATCCCACGTTCTTGCAGCGCGACTGGCACCTGTCGCCTCAAACGCGCGCGCTCATCACCGGGTTCTCGATGATCGGCGCCATTGCGGGCGGCCTCGCGTTCGGCATGTGGTCGGATCGCATCGGCCGGCGTCGTGCGATCGTGATCGCGCTCGTGCTGGCGGTCGTGTCGATACCGCTGTGGGCGTTCGCTCCGTCACTCGCCCTGTTGTGGGCAGGCGCGTTCGTGATGCAGTTCATGGTGCAGGGCGCATGGGGTGTGATTCCGGCGCACATCACCGAGTTGGCGCCCGATTCGGTTCGCGGATTCCTGCCCGGATTTGCGTATCAGTGCGGCGTGCTGGTGGCCAGCAGTGCCGCGTACATCGAAGCCGCGTTAGCAGCACACACCACCTATGCGCAGTCGATGGCGCTAACGGCGCTGCTCGTGTGCGTCCTCGGCGCGGTGGCGACGGCGGCGGGCCGCGAAAAGCGGGGCATCGAGTTCGGGATGAGTGAGCCGGACGACCGCCCCTCGCCTGTCGCGGAGTGCGGCGCGTCCGGCGCACCGTCGCTCAGTGGATGACGTCGCAGGCTTCGGTCGTCACCGCATGCCCGTATTCCAGCCTGTGAACGCCCACACGTCCGCCAATTGTGCGATCCGCTTGTCGGTGGGCATGTAGCCGTGACTCGTCTTCGTTTCGACACGGATGAGCACGGGCCGCGCGCACGACTGATCCGCCTGCATCGTGGCGATGAACTTGTACGAGTGGCTCGGCACCACGCGGTCGTCGTGGTCGGCCGTGGTGACGATCGTCGCCGGATAGCACGTGCCCTTCTTGAGATTCTGCACCGGCGAATACTTGATCAGATACTTGAACTGCGTCGAGTCATCCGATGAGCCGTATTCGGGCACCCAACCCACGCCGGCGCTGAACTTCTGATAGCGCAGCATGTCCATCACGCCAGCGCCCGGATACGCGGCGGCGAACAGGTCCGGGCGTTGGTCCAACACCGCGCCGACGAGCAGGCCGCCATTGGAGTAGCCGTGGATGGCGAGGTGCGCCGTGGACGTGTAGTGCTCGTGGATGAGATACTCGGCCGCCGCGATGAAGTCGTCGAATACGTTCTGCTTTTTGTCGAGCATGCCTGCGTGATGCCACGCCTCGCCGTATTCGCCGCCGCCGCGGAGGTTGGCTACTGCGTAGATGCCGCCGTGCTCCAACCACGCGGCCGTGGTCGGACTGAAGGATGGCGTGACGCTGATGTCGAATCCGCCGTACGCGTAGAGCACGGTGGGGTGCGAGCCATCGAGCTTGAGACCTTTTCGAGCGGTGATGAACATCGGCACGCGTGTGCCGTCCTTGGACCGATAGAACACCTGGCGCGTCTCGTATGCGCTCGCGTCGAACGCGACATGCGGCGCTTGAAAGGGCACGCTGCGTTTGGTCGCGAAGTCGTAGCGATAGACGGTCGCCGGGAAGAGAAACGACGAAAAACTGTAGAAGAGCTCGGGCGTATCCATGCGCCCCGACAGACCGCCGACGGTGCCGATGCCCGGCAGCGCAACGGCGCCCTGCTTGGAGCCGTCGGTGCCGTAGATCGCGAGCGTGCTCTTCACGTCCTCGAGGTATTGGGCCACGACGTGTCCGCCGGCCAGCGTTGCGCTCTCGAGGACGCTCTTCTGCTCGGGGACGACGGTGCGCCAGTGTGCGCGCGACGTATCCGGCAGCACCATGGCGATGACGCGGCGGTTGGGCGCCTGGTTGGTGGTCTGCACGAACACCGTGTCGCCGTCGTTGCCTAACGGGGCGTATTCGGCATCGCCCTGCGAGACGAGCGGCAGGAGCGGCGCCGACAGATCCGGATGCGCGCCATCCTTCAGGTCCATGTAGAAGACCTGGTTCTTCGTGTCCGTGCCGTGGACGAGCGTGATGAACGCGAAGCGTCCGTCTTCGGTGGTGGACGACATGATGTACCAATCGGGCAGGTCCGGCCGCGCGTAAATCAGCTTGTCCGTGCTGTCGGGTGTACCGAGCACGTGGTAGTACACTTTCTGGTTGACGGCGGCCGTGGACAGCGCCTGGCCGGCGGCGGGCGCCGGGAATCGAGAATAGAAGAAGCCGCGGTTGTCGGCGGTCCACGAGATGCCGGAGAACTTGACCCACCGCACGGTGTCCGGGGTGTCGCGCCCGTCGCGCAGGGAGCGCACGTGGAGCTCTTCGAAGTCCGAGCCGCCCTGCGACAGCCCGTACGCGAGATACTCTCCGTTAGGCGAGACCGACGAGCCGGCCAGCGCCGTCGACCCGTCGGGCGAGAGCGCGTTGGGGTCGAGGATCGCCCGCGGCGCGCTCCCCAGGCTGTCCTGCTCGTACAGCACGCTCTGGTTCTGGAGACCGGAGTTCTTGCCGTAGAACAGGCGGCCGGCCTGCCGGTACGGGACGCCGACCTTCTCGTAGTTCCAGAGCTCCGTTAGGCGCTTCTTGAACGCATCGCGCAGCGGCACCTTGTCCATGTACGCGGCCGTCACGGCGTTCTCGTCCTCCACCCAGCTGCGCACCTCGGGGCTGTTCTCGTCCTCCATCCACCGGTACGGCGCCGGCACCCGCGTGCCGAAATAGTCGTCGACCGTGCTGTCGCGATGCGCGGCGGGGTACTGCAGCCGCTCGTTGGACATCTGCGCGGCGGCAGGCACGGCGGCGCCGAAGACGGCGACCGCCAGGCCTAACGAAGTGGCGGAACGGGCAGCGCGGCGGGCGCGCAGGCGCGGGGCCGCAAACCGGTAGCGGGGCATCCAGACTCTCCGTAGAGTGACGGGGGCGCGCACACGCGCGCCGATCGACTCGGACGTCCGGAAAGTACGGGCGCGCCACACCCGGTGCAAACCGGCGGCCCGCGCGTGATGCTTCCTCGCCACTCGCCCCGCGGCGGCGCTCTCAACCGGACCGCTGCCGCGGCCGAGAGACCCGCTAGCGCGCGGTCTGCGGAGCCGGCGTTTCGGCGGGGAGCAGGCCCGCCGGCGCACGCGTCCCGTGGCCAACCAGCAACGCGTCGATCTGGCCGACGCTCACGGGGCGCGCGAACAGAAAGCCCTGCCCCATCTCGCAGCCGAGCTCGCGCAACCCATGCCACTGCTGCCGCAGCTCGATGCCCTCGGCGATCGTCTGCAGCTGCAGCGTGTCGCCTAACGCAATGATGGCGCGCACCAGCGCCGGCTCGACGCCGCTGGCGCCGATGTCGTCGATGAACGCCTTGTCGATCTTCAGGATGTCGATCGGGAACCGCTGCAGGTAGCCGAGGGACGAGTAGCCCGTGCCGAAATCATCGATCGCGAGACGCACCCCCACCGCCTTGAGCGCGCGCAACCGCTCGAGAATCGTCTCGTTCTGCTGCATGAGCACGCTCTCCGTGATCTCGAGCACCAAATTGCGCGGATCCAGCCCGCTGTCGGCCAGCGCCGCACGCACATCGGCCACCACCCCGTCGTACTGCAGCTGATAGCCGGACACGTTCACCGTGAGCGTGAGCGGCGGACCGCCCGTCCGCGTCGCCTGCCACACCTGCGCCTGACGGCAGGCCTCGCGCAGCACCCATCGGCCTAACTGAACGATGAGGCCCGTCTCTTCGGCCAACGGAATGAATTGCACCGGCGTCAGCATCCCGCGCTGCGGATGGTTCCACCGCACCAGCGCCTCGATCCCCTTCACCTCGCCCGTCTGCAACTGCACGATCGGCTGGTACAGCAGCACGAACTGATCGGCCGTGTCGAGCGCGTGCCGCAGCTCGGCCTCGAGATCCAGCCGTTCGAGCGCCTTGAGGTGCATCCCCGGCTCGAACCGCTCCCACCGCGCCTTGCCGCGGCTCTTCGCGACATACATCGCCATGTCGGCGTTCCGCAGCAGATCGGCCGCGCTGCCCTCGTCCTTGGCCGTCGCGATCCCGATGCTGGCGGTCATGAACACTTCCTTGCCTTCGATCAGGATCGGGTGACGGACGCTCGCCGCGATGCGGTCCGCCACTTCGGCCGCCGCCTGGTCGTCGGTCGCGTCCTCGATCAGCAGCGCGAACTCGTCTCCGCCTAACCGAGCCACCGTGTCCGACGTCCGCACGCAGGTCTGGAGCCGCGACGCGACCACGGCGAGCAACCGGTCGCCGGCCGCGTGGCCCAGGCTGTCGTTGATGGTCTTGAATCCATCGAGATCGACGAACAACACCGCGAGCATCTGATCGTGCCGCCGCACCAGCGACAGCGCATGGCTCACGCGATCCAGGAACAGCACGCGGTTGGCGAGACCGGTGAGCGGATCGTGGAAGGCTTGATGCGTGAGCTGCTTCTCCAGTGCTTTCCGCTCGCTGATATCACGCGTGTTGAGCACGATGCCGCCCACCGTGGGTTCGGACAACAGGTTGGTGCCCACGGTCTCGACGCTCAGCAACCGACCATCGCGATGCCGCACCTTCCATTCGGCCGGCTGCGTCACACCAGGATTCGCCGCCGCCGAAACGAGCAAACTGATCGCGTCGCGCGCGCTTTCGTGGTGCAGAAACTCGGTCATTTTGTGGCCGAGCAGATCCTCGGGAGCGTAGCCGAAGATCGTCGTCACCGCGGGGCTCACGAATCGGATCACACCGTCGACATCGACGATGGCGATGACGTCCGTCGAGTGCTGCACCAGCGCCCGGAACCGTGCTTCGTTCTCCCGTGCGGCGCGCTCGCTGACCAGCCGCGCGTTCTCGCCCACCGCGGCCAGTTGGCGCACGACGAGGAACGCCGTCGTGAGCATGGCGCCGATGGACAGAACGCTGAGCGGCGTCGGCCACGAGCGCACGGCCACGACCATGATGAGGCCGAAGAGGAACGCGCCCGCCACATACGGCAACGGGCTGAACGGTTGCACGTCAGGTAGCTTTTCTTCTGCCTGGGTCGCCGACGCCGGCCACGAGAAGCGGGACAGCGACCACATGAGCACGCAGTAGGAGCCGATGTAAACGACATCGGACGACGTGATACCGAACCAACCGACGTTGTTGAACTCGAGGTCGTTGGCCAGATCCGAGATCGCGTATGCGAAGATGCCGATGACGAACCAGGTCCGCGCGCCACCGCGGCTCTCGGCCGGCCGGCGCATGAGGAACGTGGTGAGGCCGGTGAACAGCAGAATGTCGCCTAACGGATAGGCGAGAGCGATCGCGCTTGCCAGCGCTCCGAGATGGTTGGCCTGCGTCGTCGGACGCAGAACGAAAAACCAGATTGCCGTGCCGCCGCCCAACAGCACGGCGGCCGCGTCCAGCAGGAACTTTCTATTTTCGTGTTCGCTCCGGCGGGTGAGCGGGAACGACAACAAACTGGTGAGAAGCAGCGGGTAGACGGGGAAATAAAAGACGTTGATCCAGCTCACACCTGGATCGCCGTCCATGATCATTCCGACGTAAAACGAGACGAGGTTGCCCGCCAGCACGAAGACAAACGCGATCGTGACGAGAAGCAGTGCGCGATGCGTGCGCGGATCGTGCGCATGGCGCTTGGCGGCGCGCCACGCGAGCAATGCGGTGCCGGCGTTGAGCGGGAGGAAGGCCAGCCGTGCGATGACGTGCGTGGTCAGGTCGTCCCGGGGTCCGGATGCGCGCCAAATGACATACAGCAGGCAATACGCAACGGCGAGTACGGGGAGGGCGGTCCCCCAGTCTTGCCACCACGCTGATGCCCGCCGTGCCGGCACACTCCCCGACGGACGGTGCGATTCCATGAGCAGAAGACGCGGGTCCGGACGACACGTTTCATGGCAGCGGCCCGCGCGCGATTTTTCACTCGGCCGGGATGCTTTGCGCCGGGCTCAGCCGGGACGTTCGCGGGCCGCCGGAGTGTCAAATAATCCGACGGGTCGAACGAGTGATCAGCCGGCGGCCGGAAGGGCCGGCTCGGCGGCCTCGTCGCGCCGGCGTTCGCGGGAAAGAGGGAAGACGAGCGTGAAGGTGGTTCCCGCACCGTACGTGCTGACCACTGACGCGCGGCCCCCTAACCGGTCGAGAAGTTTGCGCACGATGCTCAGCCCGAGGCCCGTGCCTCCCACCTCGCGAGTCATCGACTGGTCCACCTGGCGGAAGTCTTCCCAGATCATGTCCAGATCGGAGCCCTTGATCCCGATGCCGGTGTCGGTCACGTCGACGCGAAGGTCGTCGCCGTTCTCGATGCACACGGTGACGGTGATCCCGCCGCGAGGCGTGAACTTGATGGCGTTCGAGATGAGGTTCAGCAGGATCTGTTTGAACTTCTGGCGATCCGTCTCGATCTCGCGGCACTCTTCGGACACGCTCGACGTGAACGCAAGGCCGCGCTTCTGCAGCAGCGGTTCGACTTGCTGGTGGACTTCGGCGATGATGATGCGCGGGTCCACATGCTCGTAGGTGACCGGCATTTTGCCGGCCTCGATGCGGGCGAGGTCGAGCAGGTCGTTGATGAGTGTGAGGAGGTCTTGAGCGGCGGCGCGGATGCGGCGGAGGGCATCGCGCTGTCTGTCGTTGAGCGGTCCGTGGATCTGGTCGATGGTGAGCGACGCGTGGCCCATGATCGCGTTGATCGGCGTCCGAAGCTCGTGCGACATGCTGGCGAGGAAATCCGACTTGAGCTTGTTGGCCTTTTCGAGCTCTTGCGATTGCCATTTGAGCCGCTCGTTCTGCGCCTCGAGGTCTTTGGTGGCCGCGCGCACGCGGGCCTCGAGCTCGTCCGAAAACGCTTTGACTTCTCGATACAGGCGCTCGTTCTCCACTTGCTTCGTGAGATCGTGCAGCACGGACACGATAGCGACGGCTTCTCCGCGGTCGTTGCTGATCTTGCCGGACACGACTTCGACGGGGAGCAGCGTGCCGTCTTCGGGACGGACGAGGGTCATGCGTTCGTGCCGGTCGCGTTCGGGCGAGAGCGCGAATTCACCCACGAAGGCGGAGAACTTGGTGTCGTTGCCTAACGCGGCCTGCTTGACCCGATAATCGTACGTATCGGTCGTTCCGCCGACGTCGAACAACTGCTCGGCTTTCTCGTTCATGAGCAGGATCTTCGCGCGGTCGTCGGTGACGAGAATCGGGTCGGCGACGTTGGTGAGGATCAGGTTGAGCCGGTCCCGCTCCTTGGTGGCCTGCATCTCGGCCTGGCGTCCGCGCTTCACCTGGTGCTCGAGCTCGTCGGCGGCGCGGCGGAGATCGGTCACGTCGCGCAGCACGGAGAGCACGACGCCTTCGCTCTCGACCGAGGCGCCTAACGGATGGGACAGGAGCTCGAACAGGAGCTCGACGCCCTCGAGCGGATCGACCAGCGTGAGCTCGCGCGGCGCGGTGCGGAGGTCGCCCGTCATGAGGGCGCGCGCCAGGCCGGACGTGAACAGCAGGTTGTTCAACTCGAGCGCGCGGCGTCGGCCGGGCGAGTCCGACTCCCGGGTCGACAGCAAATGCTCGGCGCGCTCGTTCTGCACCAGGATGTTGTTGGCCGCGTCGGTGATGACCACGGGGTCGGGCAAGGCGTTGAGCATGAGCGTCAGCCGACTCGAGATCTGACGCAGATGATCGTTCTCGCGCCGAGCCGCGCCGATCGTCGCCAGGCGGCTCAAGACCGGGCCGCTCAGCGCGGCCAGCCGAACGAGTTGACCGACGGCCGCTTCCGGCAGGTTTGCCGCATCGAGGACCACGACACCGCCGGGCGATTGGCCGGCCCGCGTGGTGGCCGGGATGATTTCGGCGCCGCTCGAGCGGAGGAGCTCGGCGGTGTTGCGGGGCTGGAGCGGAATCGGTGCGCTGCGCACGTAGGTTTGCGGCAGCGGGAGCGCGATCCAGTCGGCGATCGGCAGGCGGGTGGTTGCGGCGTCGTCGCGGCGCGAGCGCGCGGGCCGCATGGCCACCGCGGCGGCGACCCAGGGGTGCGAGAGGTCGCCTAACGGAATGCTCGCCAGCTCATCGTTGGGCGAGGCACCGAGGAGGCTGGCGGCAGTGAGGGCTTCCGCGGCGGTGTCGATGACGAACAGAGCACCGCGTTGGCTTCCGGCCAGGCGTCCCAACTCCGTCAGCGCAAAGAGTGCAGCGGCGGGAAAGTCTGGCGCTTCTACCAGCGTCGGCAGATAGTCCGGCGGGTCCGTATAGGGACCCGCCGACGAGCCAGGCAGGATCATGTCCTTACACGACGCGGTCCGGCGCGTTCAGCTGTTCGAGGCGCAAGCGGAGCTCGTGGTTTTCGCGTTGGACGCGCTCGAGCTCGGTTTCGATCAGCGCCCCGGCCAGCTCGCGCGGGCGCGAGCCGGAGGCGGTGAGGCCCACCGCTTCCGAGTACTTGAGGTAGGTATCGATCGAGGCGACGACGACGCGCGCCTCGACGGTGACGAGGTCGATTCCGACGAGCGACACGCGGACCCAGGCGTCGATGACGATGCCTTTGTCGAGGACGCGGTCCAGCACGTCGATGAGGGAACTGCCGCCCGGCGAACGCTCGACAGCCATGGTTCGCTCACTCCGCAGATGAAGGTTCGGCGCCCGTGCGCGGCGGGTGCGGGTGACCGGACTGGGACGGGGCGACCAGCGCATCGAGTCGGCGCTCGATGCGCGCGAGCCGGCTCTCGACGGAGTCGCCGGCGGTCGCGAACGGCGACGCGACGACTCCCGTGAGGCGTGGATCGTACCGCCACCAGTTCAGTCCGATTTGCTCGGCCTTGTCGATCGAGCAGACGAGGAGGCGCACCTGGATGGTGAGCAGCTCGACGTTGGCGAGATTGATCTTGATGTCGCCGGCGATCACGAGACCCTTGTCGAGGACGCGGTCCAGCACCTCGACCAGGCCGTGACTCTTTGTCTGTGCAATGTGCTCGGGCACTCCGCTGTGCTCCAGTGTCGATTTCCGTTAGGCAGCGCCCGCAGCGCGCGCGGTGCGCGACCTCATCGCAGCCGGCCTAACGGTCCGAGGTCGATGTTCAGATCGTCGTCCGTCACGTGAAACGCAGCCTTGAGCTCGGCCATACGCTCGTTGAGACGCATGAGCGACAGGCCCAGGCGCTCGATCTGCTCCTCCGACAGCGAGCCGCCATCCATACGGCGTATAGCTTGGTGCTCCAACACATTCCGCAACAGTTCAACCACTGTCAAGACGAGCCGGGCCAATCCGGCCTCGACGTGCTCGGGATCCGCGTCGATGCGATCGGGAAGCGCTCGCGCCACCGCGCGGAGCTCCGCTTCGAATGCGTCGATGCTTCCCGCGCTGGCTTCGATACCGGGCGCCGGCACGTCGTCGCCGGCGTGTCCACTACTCACGGGAGGCCGCGCAAAAGGTATACGGCGCCCATGGTCCAGAAAGCATCACTTTCATCCGATGGTCCCGCTCGACCGCCGCACGGACGACGTCGCGATGACGAACCAGGAGCATGCGAGGCACCAGGTGCGCCGACTCCACCGACTGCGCGCCCGGTGCGACAGGAGCCCAACGGATTTCGCGAACGACGCCAGCGTCCCCGACTGCCCGCGCCAGCGCCGCCCGCAAGAATTCGGCCTGATCGGCCACGGACTGCCGAGCCTGCTGTCGCTCGCGAACCCAGTGCAGGTAGGCCCGTCCCGATTCGCGCGGCGCAGGTCCGGCGTCCGCGCGCTGGCTGCCGAAGAGGATGCGCACCGTCATCTCGACGCAGCCGGTCACGCGCGCCAGCGACTCGAGAAGCGAGTCGCGCCGTTGGGCGAGGAGATCCGCCGCGGCGGCGTCGGTGGCGAGCACCTGGCCGAAGCGCGCGGGGACGGGCGTGGCGCGCGACATCGCGTCGCGCACGACGTTGTCGTGTGCCCGTGCGCGCGCGACGCTCGGCGCGACGATCATCTCGGGCGTGTCGCTGACCCACGCGGCCAGGCCCTTTGCGGAAAGCTCGCGGACGGGCGCGTCATCGACGCCGCGCCGGGATCCGTCGGGCGGGTCACAGCCCGCGGGGATGATGCAATACAGGTACGTGGGCATCGGGCGTCGCGCGCTCCTGCGCGGCCGCGTGATCGAGCTCGGACTGGATGGCGGTAATGTAGATGCCTAACCCGACGCGAATGAGGTCGATGTCGGCGACCGAGATGGTGATGTCGCCGCTGATCACGATGCCTTTGTCGAGCACGTGGTTCAACAGATCGCCCAACACGAGGCGGTCGTCGCCCGAGAGCTCGAGCGCGTCGTCGCTCACGCGTCGTCGCGCACGAAATGATAGGGCGGCCAGGGTCCGCTGAGCTCGACGCGAAAGCCGCGCGGCTCGAGGCGGGCCGCCAGGTCGTTGGCGCGGGCGCGAAACGCATCAGCGCGGTCGCGCCTTACGAGGAAGGAGGCGTCGAGCACGGCGACGCCCAACGGACGGGCGCCGGACGGCGCGGCCGGCAGGGCATCGCGCACGGCGCGTTCGCCGAGTGCGGCGAGCGCATCGAACGCCTCGCGGGCGGAGTCTCCGCTCACGCGTCGGAGCTCGGCGCCGCGCATCTCGTCGGCTTTCCGCTCGAGGAGGTAGCGTTGACCCGGCGCCGCGGCTTTGGCGCGGTGCTCGAGGTCGGCGATCGCCGGGCTCGTTTCCGCGAGCGCGGCGGCGGCGCGGTCGTCGAGACGGAACACGCGGACGGTCCATTCCTGACAGGGGGCGACGCGGTCGAGGAGCCCGCCTAACGATGCATCGCGCTCGCGCAGCATGGCGCGCAGCGAGTCCGGCGACGCGAACAGGGTGAACATCGGGAACGGCACGACGCCGCCGGCTTCGCTCGCCCAACTGAGGACGGCGTCGTGGGCCACGGCGCGCGGTCCCACCCAACCGACGTCGCCGGCGCGCGATTCGGCCACATCGGAGGTGTAGATCGCCGGGTCGACGCGCGACACGAGCGCGGCCACCTGGCGGCCGGGATTCTGCTCGAGCGCCACCACCGTGTCATCCAGGCCGCGGGGAGCGCGCGCGATCGGCGCGGCGGGGCGCACCACACCGTAGGCGTACAGGATCGACGCGGTCAGCGGTCGTCCTCGTCGCGCTGCACGCGCACCGGACCGCCGGCGATGCCCATACCGAACTGCTCGCGCCAGTAGCGGACGTCGCGCAGCTTCAACATGAGTTCCGCTTCGCGGACGAGGTACGCGGCCTCGTCGATATCCCCGCTCTCGAGGGCGAGCTGCAGCTCCATGAGCTCCTGTTTGATCGCCGTGTCGTCGGTGAGCTCCTCGCGCGCCGTGCGCTCCACCATCTCCAGCGACCACCGGATGCCGGCCACGGGTCCGGAGACGGGAAATGTCAGCAGCTTCGCGAGCAGCCCCATGCGTCCGTTAGTCCGCGCGCTCGAGCTTGAGCTTGATGTTGACGAAGTTGTACGGCGGCCACGGGCCGGTGTACTTGAACGTCAGCAGGCCTTCGTGGCGGTGGCTCAGCTCGCGCACCTTTTCGTCGAACAGTTCGCTCGCCGAGCGTTCCACGAGGAAGGCGGCGTTCATGATCATGCGATCGCCGATCGGTTTGCTGCTCCGGCTGGCGACGGCCACCGGGCGCAGCGACTCGTGCACGTCGACCACGAACGCGTTGCCGGCTTCCTCGAGCGCCGACTCGACGAGCCTGCCTAACTGAACACGGGCGAAATACGTGGAGCTCTGCGCATTGTTCTCGATTTCTTCTTTCAGGCGGCCGATCTCCTCGTTGGTCCGCTCGAGCGTCGCGACGACCTGTTCCCGGTCCCACAATACCTTGAGGCCGAATTCGATCTTGTCGCGCATCTTGTCCAGCACGTCGCTGAAGGCCTGGTACGTCGAGCGCAGCAGCTCCGTCACGTCGTCCTCGGAGCGGAACACGGTGCCGAACGACATCGGAATCACCGTGTGCTCGCGCATCACGGTTTCGTTGACGAACTCGTGGGCCAGCACGTTCTCGCGCGTCGGATCATAGATCACGATCGGCGTGTCGCTGACCACGGCGGCGAGATCTTTGTGGTGCACCGTGTACACACGCCTCCCTTCCCCGCCCATTCCAATTGCGCCGAACTCGCACGGCGCGTCGGTGCGCACGATGCAATAGACGTACTTGCCACCGTCCGGCGGGCCCGCTGTTGTACGCGGGGCGAGCGTCACCTCATCCATCGCCAGCTCCTGTCGCTGCGTCATCGCAACCTCCAGCCAACGGCCCGCACATGAGCCGCGAGCAACGTCCAAAGCGTGCGCAAGTTACCGCGCGGAGTCAAGATGAGCGGGTGCTCCGTGGCGGCCGTGCGCGCCGCAGGACATCTTCGCTGTCCCTGCTCACATGACATCGCTGCCGTGTCCGAACGTCCTTACCTCCTCGCCGAGTCCACCTGGACGACGGTGCGCGACACCGCCTACGAAGTCGCGGTGCTGCCGTGGGGCGCGACCGAAGCGCACAACCGGCACTTGCCGTATGCGACCGACGTGTTCGAGTCCGAGGCGGTGGCAAACGAGTCGGCGCGTCTGGCGTGGGAAGCCGGCGCGCGCGTGCTGGTGCTGCCGGCCATTCCATTTGGGGTGAACACAGGCCAGCTGGACGTCGCGTATTGCGTGAACATGAATCCCAGCACGCAGGCGCTGGTGCTGGGCGACGTGGCGAGAAGCATCGCGCCGCACGGCGTGCGAAAGCTCGTCGTGCTGAATGGCCATGGCGGCAACGATTTCCGGCAGATGATCCGGGAGTTGCAACCCGCGACGCCGTTATTCTTGTGCTCGCTCAACTGGTACGTGTGCGGCGATCCCAAGGCGCACTTTGAAGAGCCGGGCGATCACGCAGGCGAGCTCGAGACAAGCGTGATGATGGCGATCGCGCCCCACCTGGTGCGTCCGCTGGGCGAAGCCGGTCCGGGTACCGCCCGTCGCTTTCGGGTACGCGGGCTGCGCGAGGGGTGGGCATGGGCGCCGCGTCGTTGGACGGAAGTGACAGACGATACCGGCGTGGGGAACCCGGGCAAGGCGACGGCCGAGAAAGGCCGTGTGTATTTCGACGCCGTGTGCCGGGAGATCGCCGACTTTCTGGTCGAGTTGGCAGAGGCCGACCCCAAAGCCATGTACAAATGAGCCCGCTTGGATCGGCCCCTCGATGTCTGCAGGGCCGCCTTCCTACCTGACGACGATACCGTTCTCAGCGCGCCCGCAGCGCGTTAGGCATGCGCCGCCGGCGTGGCGAGCGGCGTCACGAGACCAGCATCCGGGCGACGTGCATCCAGGCGGACGTGGCGCCCAACAGCAGGCTCAGCGGCTGGACGAGGATGATCGTGAGGCCGCCCCACACAAGCGCCGGATGCAATCGGCGATGACTGAGCGCATCGACGATTGCACAGATGATAATGCACGCATCAATGCGGATGCCGGAGCCTGACGGCGCGCGGCCGCAATGGCGAAGAACCATCGGTCTCTCGCTCGCGCGTCGACGGCGCGGGGCGCGCTCGAATCAGCCGCCGCGGTCGGGGACGGTGCGATGCCACTCGCATCAGTCATGCTTTCCCCTCTACCGTTTTGGTTGAAACGCTGGATCGCCAGAGCGCCAGAGCCAAAACGCGAGGTCGTCGGCGAGCCACAACTCGCGTTGCCGCTGGGTTGCGTCGATGAAGCCGTGGCCCGCGTCGTAGTCGACTCGTAAGAGCACCGGCTTCCCGCTCGCGGTGGCGGCCTCGAGGCGCGCAGCGAACTTGGCCGGCATCCACGCGGGCACGCGAGGATCGTTGATGCCGGTCGTGATCAAGACGGCGGGGTACTTCACGCCATCCTTCACGTTGACGTAGGGACTCATCGCGTAGAGTGATCGAAAGCCGGCTTCAGTCTTGACGCTACCGAACTCGAGAATGTTGTGCGGGCCGATGGCGGTCGTCTCGAGGCGCAGCATGTCAGCGGCCGGAGACCTGGCAACGGCCGCCGCGAACAGATCAGGGCGTTCCTCGATTGCGCGCCCAGCCAGGATGCCGCCGGCACTTCCACCAACGACACTCAGATGCGAAGCGCTCGTGTATTGATGCGCGATCAAAAACTCGGCGCAGGCAATGAAGTCCTTCCAGCTGTTCGGTTTGGTCGCCTGAAATGCAGCCTGGTGCCACGCTTCCCCGTACTCACCGCCGCCGCGCACGTGGCAGGTGGCAGTGACGCCGTTGCGCTCGTACCAGGCGCGCATGCTTCGTGAGTACGGCGACGAGGCATCGACACCGTAGGCGCCGTAGCCAAGCATGGCGGTCGGGTGACTGCCGTCACGCTTCATGCCTTTCATGTGAATGATCGACAGCGGGACTTGGGTGCCGTCCCAACTTTTCACTTTCACTTCTTCGTCGACGAGATCGTCGGGGCGGTCGGCGGGTCCGGCTGGTTGCAAGTCGGTGTCGGTAACGGCACCCGTCTTCGCGTCCACGCCGAGGTACGCCGGCGGACGCACCGAGCTCGTTGCCGAGAGTACGGTGGCATCACTCTCCGCGTCCGTCGAAATGTCGGAGACGTTTGCAGCATACGGCAGGCGCAGGGACTCTGGACGTGCGCCGCGCTCCAAGCGCAGACGACGAACACTGTTGATGCCGGCGTCACTGACCCGCCAATAGATCGCGTCGCGGGCAGCGTACACCTCGGAGATCGGCAGCTCGCCCTCGGGCACCACGACTTCCGGCTTCGAGTCTCTTCTGGTCAGATCGACCTTCAGAATTCGGCCGCGTGGCGCGTCCTTGCGCGACAACCAGTACAACGTGTCCGCGGTCAACGCGATGCTCGCGACTTCCGCGGCGTCGCCGCCGATGTATTGATCATCATAGCTGGGGGCGATCGGACGCCACGCGGTGTGTCTGTCGCGCACCGAGTCCACGGGCGCCGCGTACACGCGCATGCGGCTATCGGTGCCAGCAAAGACGAACGCGATGGCGTACCGCGAGCGCGGCGCCGTCATGACGTCGGCGAATTCAGTCGGTGCGAGGGAGAACGCCTCATCGCTCACGCCACGGCCGACAATCGGCGGATCGTCGTCGAACGCGCGGCCGAGCACATGGAGGTAATCACGCGGGTTGTCGTTCTCCTGCGTCGAGGACATGTCCGCCGTCAACTTCTGCTGGCGCGAATAGAAGAACGAGCGGCCGTCGGCACGCCAGACGGGTTCGCCCTGGATGCGATCCCCTGTTTCCGGCAGGTCCCTACCTAACCGAACGTCGAGGATGTGCAGCGTCCGTTGTTCCGACCCGCCGGCGGCGATCCCATAGGCGACATAGCGGCCATCTGGCGAAGGCGCATAGCCATCGATGGTCAGATGAGCGTGCTGGTCGGCGCCGAGCGTCGCCGGATCGATGAGCAGGTGATCCTCGCCATGCACGCCATCGCGTACGTACAGCTTGGAAGACTGCGACCCGGCCGGCCTCCGCAGCGAGTAATAGCGACCCGCGACGATCTGTAGCTGGCTCACGTGGACCGGCTCCGACGCATCGAGTTCCGTTATACGCGCGAGCAGCGCCGGATAGCCGGGTAGCGCGTCCAAGGTTGCGCGGGTGTCGTCGGCCTGCGCCTTCATCCATTGCTGGACTTCGGGATCGTGCAGGTTCTCGAAGTAGCGGTAGTTGTCGACGACTTTGGTGCCGAAGTAGTCGACGGTGTCGGGGCGGATCGGTGCGTCAGGCGGCGCCGACTGCGCGTACGCAACCCGTGCCGCGAACATGGCAATGGCACACGCGGCCACGAGCGACACTTTCGAGCTCCCGTTAGCCATGGCTTCCTCCTAAATCAGGTCCGCGCATTTCCTGACGCGCGTCACGTTACCAGCCAGGTGGCGACGTAGGCCCAGGCGGCACTCGAGAGAAGGATCCAGGTGACTGGTCATCGTTCACTGCCTCTGTCATTTGCCTTCGAGCCGGCCGACGAACTGCGTGACCGCCGCGAAGTAATTCGTCGCATCGTCCCACATGTCGAAGTGCGCACCGTTAGGACAGATCGCGATGCTGACGTCCTGGTCCTTCGTCATCAGATCCATCATGCGTCGGTAGTCGTACGGCGGCATGTAGTCGTGGGTCGAACCGATGAAGAGCGTCGGTACGGTGAGCGCTGCCATTGCGCTCTCGTAGTTCGTCGAATTCATGTCTCGATTGAGCCACCGCATTGCCGCGCCAGCCGCGTGGTCCTTCGAGCGCCTGACGGGATCGGGCATGGTGTCGAGCCGGAGATAATGACGCCGGAGGTAGACCGGCATGACCCTGGTCATGACCGCTTCGAAAGCCTGGCCGCTGTTCTGCGGGTTCATCAAGCCGAACCGTATCGAGTCTGCGTACTGCCTAACGTCCGGCAGGGAATCGGCAATGTCGGCGATCAGGAGGTGCTGGTACTGCTGATGTCGCCCGAGTGCGAAAATGGACGCGTTAGACAGGGTCAGTCCCTTCAGGTGCTGCTGATACTTTGCCGCGTACGCGATCGCCAGCAGCGCGCCCCGCGAGTGACCGAGCAAGTAAAATTGCTCGAGCCCCAGGGCCTTACGGACTTACTTCCCTCCGTCGACGGGAATCATGCGCACGCCGGGTGCGTGCATCTTCGATTCGTACGCGCTGTCTCTGGCCTGCGCGCGCGCTGCATTTCCCGCGGCGGTGCCGGACATCGCGAACAGCCCAGCGACGGTGGCGAGTGTGCCGGTCATACGCACGGCTATGTCCTCACGATTGGATAGCTGCGCAAAGGCGAAACTCCATCGAGGTGCGACGGCGCCTGCACGTTCGCGCATGATTTTTCGCCTCTCGCGTTACTCAGGCGTTATTGCGCCGCTACGCCAACACCCCCGGCGTGACTCAGCACCGCGGCCGGCCGGTCGCCCCGCGAATTGTGCGAGTCGCGTTATACCCCTTGCTCACTTAGGTATCAGCCACCATCCTGTAACCCGGAAGATGGGACCTACGTAGTACGATCAACTGGGCATACCCGGGGGATACGAGCATGGCGGGAAGCGATCTCTACACGGGCACCTTGGATGTGCTGATCCTCAAGGCGCTCACGTGGGCACCGATGCACGGATACGGCGTGGGCAAGTGGATTCGCGACACGACGCGCGACGCGCTGCAGGTCCAGGAAGGGGCGCTATACCCAGCGCTCCACCGTCTCGAGCGAAAGGGACTGCTCGAGGAAGAGTGGGGCATTTCTGAAACGGGTCGCGAAGCCAAGTACTACAAGCTCACGGCCGCGGGTCGGAAGCATCTGCAAGCCGAGGTGATGCGTTGGACCCGGTACACTCTGGCGGTCTCGGCGGCGCTCAACGCGTCGCCGGCCTGAACGATCGGTGGACTTATGAAGCGCGCCTTTCACCTCTCCGCCGGCCGCCGCGGGATCACCCGCGACGTGGACCACGAGCTGGCGTTTCACATCGAGATGCGCACGCGCGAGCTGATCGCGTTGGGCAAGAGCCCGGCCGACGCGCGCCGCGAAGCGATCGCCGTGTTCGGCGACGTGTCGGCGGTGCGCGCCGATTGCCTCGCGGAACTGGGACACCGGACGCGCCAACGCGCGAGGACGGAATTCATGCACACGCTCTGGCAGGATATCCGCTTCACCGCGCGCACGCTGCGCCGCGCGCCCGCCTTCACCGTCGCGTCGCTGCTCACGCTTGCGTTAGGAATCGGCGCCACCACTGCGATCTTCAGCGTGATCGACGGCGTGCTGCTCCGGCCGCTGCCGTACGCGTACGGCGATCGCCTGGTGCACGTGTCGCAGCCGGCGAACGCCGGCGAGGTCCCGGACGTCGGCTTTTCGCCCATGGAAGTGGCCGACTACGAGTCACAGACGCGGAGCTTCGATGCCATGGCCGAGTATCACACCATGGCCTTCACGCTGCTGGGGCGCGATGAGCCGCGGCGCGTGCAGACGGGCGTGGTCTCCGCCGGCTTCTTCGACGTGTTGGGCGTCAAGGCGCTGCTCGGCCGCACCTTCCGGCCGGGCGAGGACCGGGCCGGCGCGGCGCCCGTCATCGTCCTCAGCTATGAATTCTGGCAGCACGCTCTCGGCGGCGATCCCACCATCGTCGGCCGGACGTTCACCATGAACGACCGCGTCCACACCGTGATCGGCGTGCTCCCGTTCCTGCCCCAGGATCCCGATCACAACGACATCTATATGCCGGTGTCGTCGTGCCCGTTCCGCGTGTCGCCGCACGTGCTCGAGTCGCGCACGGCGCGCATGGTCACCTTGTTAGGCCGGCTCAAACCCGGCGTCACCCTCGCGCGGGCGACGGCCGATGTGTCGGGCGTCGACGCCCGTCTGCACCAGGAATATCCGGACGCCTATCGCGCCAACGACCGGCTGGGCATCTCGGCCGCGATGTATCGCGATGAGATCACGCGCGGCGCGCGCCCGACGCTGCTCGTCCTGCTGGCGACGGCCGCGTTCGTGCTGCTCATTGCCTGCGCCAACGTCGCCAACCTGACGCTGGCCCGCGAGCTCCGGCGCGAGCGCGAAATGGCGCTGCGCGCCGTGCTCGGCGCGGGCCGCCGCCGGATCGCGCGGCAGCTCGTGACCGAGAGCACGATGCTGGCCGTCGCCGGGGGCGCGTTAGGCCTGGCCGTGGCGTACAGCTTGTTGGGCGTGCTCAAGTCGTTCACCGCGCTCTTCACGCCCCGGGCCGCCGAGATCGGCATGGACGGCCGTGTGCTGGCGTTCGCGTTCGCCGTGTCGGCGCTCACCGGCATCTGCCTCGGGCTCATCCCGGTGATGACGGCGCACCGCGATCTGGCGTCCGGCCTCAAGGAGGACGGCAACGGCTCGACGTTAGGCGGCGCGCGCATGCGCGTGCGCGGCGCGCTCATCTCCGCGCAGGTGTCGATCGCGTTCATGCTGCTCGTGGGCGCCGGCCTCATGCTGCGCAGTTTCGTTAATCTCGAGCGCGTGGATCCGGGATTCGATCCGGCGAACGTGCTCACGGCGCGCATCGATCTCGATTGGACGAAATACAAGACTGGTCCGCTCATCCGGAACTTCGAGGAAGCACTCCTCGAGCGGGTCGCCGCCCGGCCCGGCGTCACCGCTGCGGCGGTGGCGAACGCGTCGCCGATGAACGAAGGGCAGCCGAACAAGGCACCATTCCGCATCGACGGTCGCGCCCTCGGCGCCAGCCAGACCGCGCCGACGATGGACGTGCGCATCGGCTCGACCGACTATTTTCGCGTGCTCGGCATCGCGCTCGTGAGCGGCCGCACGTTCACGGCCATGGATCGCGACACCGCGAACGAGCCGGTGGTCATCAATCAGACTGCCGCGCGACGCTATTGGGGCGCCGCCAACCCGATCGGCGCGCGCCTGACGTTCGACGACGGCAAGCACTGGGTGACCGTCGTCGGCGTAGCGGGCGACGTGTCGCAATACGGGCCGGCACAACCCGAGATGCCGGCGCTGTACGCGCCGTTCAACCTCAGCACCACGAGCGACATGCGCGTGCTGGTCCGTACGCGCGGCGACCCATCACTCGTGTCGCGCGACCTGCACGCCATCGTCCACGACATGGATCCGGCGCAGCCCGTCACCGAGGTGCAGACGCTGGCAAAAATGCGCGGCGATGCAGTCGCCACGCCGCGCATCACGATGCTGCTCGTCGGCGCCTTCGCGTTGGTCGCGCTGATGATCACGGCGGCGGGGCTCGCGGGCGTCATCGCGTTCACGGTGAGCCGCCGCACGCGGGAGATCGGGATTCGCATCGCGTTAGGCGCGCAGCCGGGCGGCGTTCGGGGCATGGTGCTGGGACAGGGCCTGCGCCTGGTGGGCATCGGCCTCGTGATCGGCGCCGCCGCGGCGCTCGGGCTCACGCGGCTGCTGTCGCGCTTTCTGTTCGAGGTCAACGCGACGGACCCGATCACGTTCGTCGGTGTCGCTGCGCTGTTCTGCGGCATTGCCGCGATGGCCTGCCTGGCGCCGGCACGGCGCGCGACCCGTGTGGATCCGATGATCGCGTTGCGCGACACCTGACGCCTATGGACGGCGCGGCGGCCGTGGCGTAGCGTTGCGTCGCTGGTGTTCGGGCGTCGAAACCCAAACGTCAGGAGCGCGCCATGCAGATCACCGTCCACGACGACAACCGGCTGGTGCTGCACCAGGGACCCTGGGGCCTGAGGGCCATGGGCGCGCTGTTCGCTGCGTTAGGCTTCGGCATCCTCTGGTACATCACCCACGGCCACGTGCACGAACACAACGCGTGGGTCGCCGTGGTGGTGGGCGGATCGTTCGGGGCGGCGGGCCTCGCGATGGCTGTCCTCGCGGGCGATCTCCTCTGCACGTTCGACAAGCGCGCCCGCACCGTCACCATTCAGCACCGCCGCCTGGTGAACCCGGGCACCGATTCGTACGCCTGGTCCGACATCTCGGATGCCGCGCTCGAGAAGACGATGATGAGCAGCGGCCGCGGCAACCAGCGCACCCCGGTGTACCGCCCCGTCTTCATCATGAAGAGCGGATCGCGTGTGCCGTGGACGCCGGTGTCGACGGGCGATCTCAAGCGACAGGCCAACTGCATCGCAGCGGTGCGCGCGTTTACGGGTTGGCATTCGCTCCCCGACGCAGCCGGCGCCAGCGATGCCGCGGCGATTCAGCGGGCTGCGGCCGGCGCCCGCAACACGCGGCTGATCCTCTTCCCCTTCCTCGGCATTTTCATGGTGGTCGGCGCGGCGATGTACGTGTCGCAAGTCAAGCGCTATCTCACCTGGCAGCCGGTGCGCGCCCGCATCGTGACCACGAGCGTCGTGAGCTCGAGCGGGGACCATGGAACGGTGTATCGCCCGGTCGTGTCGTACGCCTACGCGTCGCGCGACGGCGTGATCATCGCGACCGGGGCCACGATCATCAATATGTCGAGCGACTACACATGGGCCGACGGCATCATGCACCGCTATCGGGTCGGCGACAGCGTGACGGCATACATCAACCCGACGCAGCCCAGCGAAGGGTATGTAGTACACGAGCTGTCCTCATTCCCGTTGATCTTCGTCGCGATCCCGTTGCTCATGGGCGTGCTCTTCGCGCACGCGCTCAAGAGCGGCCAGCAGGGCCTCACGCTCGTCGGCGCCGAGCACGTGCCGATTCTGGACGGCGACGGGATGGGGCCGACGACGCCGGCGCCGGGCCAGGCCATGGGGCTGGCGCCGAACTGAGTTAGGCCGCCGCCGGCATCCAGCGAGGCCGTCAGCGCCAAACGCCGGTGATGCCCGTCTTACCGCACGCGTTCGCGATACACGGCAGGCCGTAGATCTGTTCGATGGTCCGCAGCACGTCATCGTGGTCGATGTGCTGGTCATAGCGGCCGGGTTTGATCATCGGCCCGATGAGCAGCGTCGCGATGTGGTTCGTGCCGTCGGCGTCCGGCGCGGCCTCGTCCCACGTGATGATCAGCAGGCCGTCGTGCGCGGCATCCCACTTCATGATCGCCGGCAGGTTCTGCTTCATCCAGGTGTCGCCCACGGTCGTGCTGCAATCGTGCATGTCGTTGCACATGTTGGGAACCACGATGGCAAGCGACGCGGCCGACCACGGCAACGGCTGGCTCAGCGCCCCCGGCACGTTGGAGAAATCGGCCCACGGGTTGTGCTTGCGCCGGTACAACCCCTTGCTGCCCTCGCATCCGGTGAAGCCAGCGTTAGGCATCGACTCCGCGTAGCCGCGAAACGTAAAGTGCGCCGCGAGCAGCTGCGTCGCGATGTTGGGCGCGTGCGAGGAATCCGGACATTCGTCGCCGGTCACGCTCTGCACGCTGCCCGAAAACAGCTCGACGTAGTTCGGCTGGCTCGGATGCGCGGTCGCGTGGCTGTTCGTCATCACGGCCGCCTGCGGCACCAGCGCGGCATTGAGATAGGGCGCCTCCTTGGCGCCCACGATGGCCGTGTAGTCGCGATTCTCGAAGATCAGGAGCGTGACTGCCTTGGCGTGCGGCGCAAGGGCCTGGCCCCGGGCAGCGCCGGCCACGAGCGCGCAGAGCCCGGCCGCGCACGCCAGCACCGGAACGTTTCGGAAGGAAAGAATCGACTTCACGGTCGCATGCGTCCGTCTCGGGGGAAGAATGATCGGGATGCCGAAAAATTACGCCGCGGGGCCTGACTCGCGGAAGACGCGGCGCTCGCGGTGCGCGGCCTCGGCGCGCGCGCCGTGCATGCCGCGGTACAAGCGCTCCATGCTTCGTGCGAGCTTCGGTCCGTTGCAGGCATCGGAGTCTCGCACCTGCGCGCGCATGTTCCGCCGCAGTGCGGCCAGCCTCGTCGCGCCGTCGGGCGATGTCGCGAGACGGCTGGCGAGATCGACGTAGTCGTCCACGTCTCGGGCCACGAACTCGGACAGTCCCGCCGCGTGCAGGATCGACGCGCTCGTGCGCGATGCCCAACGGTCACCAAGGAAGGTGAGCACGGGCACGCCCTGCCAGATCGCCTCCATCGTCGTCGTGCCGCCGCTGTACGGAAAGGGATCGAGCGCGACATCGATCGCATCGTAGGTCCGCAGGAACTCCACGTGATCGGCGCGGCCGAGCAGCTGGAAGCGGCTGGGCGCCACGCCGCGCGCGGCGAGCTCGTCGTGCACGTAGCGCCTAACGCTCGCGGCGCCGAGCGCCGCGTTGCGGAGAAGGAGCCGGCTCGACGGCGCGCGGCCGAGGATGCGTCCCCAGGCGTCGAACACTTGCGGCGTCAGCTTGTATTGCGACGCGAGGCATCCAAACGTGATCTTGCCGGAGCCCGCGCACGGCGCGTCCACGACATCGGGCGCGTCGCCCGACGGCTCGAACGCCAGATACGTTCCATCCACGCGCACCACGCGCTCGCAGTAATGGCGCTCCTCGCCGGGGGCAATTACCGTGTCGTCGCCGACGATGTAGTCGAAGCACGGTATGCCGCTCGTCGCGTACATGTTGAACCACGACACGACCACGGGCGCCGGCCGCCACTGATAGAGCGGCAACCGCGCCGGTTTGCTGAACGCATTCAGGTCCACCAGCACATCGATGCCCAAGCGCTCGATCGCCGCGGCCGCCTCTTCGCTAGGCAGCCCGGCGATGGCGTGGACGCGATCCGCGGGGTGCGGCCGATAGCCGCCGCCGCCCGTCCATCCCGGGCTGTCGGCAAGGAGGTGCACCTCAACGACGTCCCGGTCATGATGGTTGAGCAGCGCCCATACGGGCTTCATCCAATTCGGCCGATGGAAAAACGACGACACGTACCCCACCCGCAGCCGGTCGCCGGGCGCGATGCGGCGGGGCGACGGCCCGGGTTGCATTGGCGGAAGGAACTCGCGCGCCCACCTCTGCCGGGCACCGAGCACCGCCGCGTGATCGGCGCTGCTGCCCGGGATCGCCACGGCGCACATGGCGCGAGGCAGCCCGGGCTGGGGACCGAGCGCGGCGCGCTCGAAGCATCCCACGGCATCATCGACGCGCCCGATCTCGAACAGCGCCCGGCCAAGATTGTGTTGGGCCTCGCACCAGTCGGGCGCGATGGCGAGCGCGCGCTCGAAACTGGCCGCAGCCGTCGCGTACTCGCCCCGATCGGTCTCGGCGCACCCGGTGACGTACCAGGCCCGCGCTCGCTGCACGGCGGACGCGGCCGGCTCAGCCACGCATCACTCGCCTAACGGAACGACCTGCCCGCCTTTCATCACGAACCGCACGTGGTGCAGCGCGTGGATGTCGTGCGTCGGATCACCCTCGACCGCCACGAGATCGGCCAGCAGCCCCGGGGCGATACTGCCGCGATCGGCCAGGTGAAACACGCGCGCGTCAAGCACAGTCGCCGACTGCAGCGCCTGCACCGGCGTCATCCCGTACTCCACCAGTAACTCGATCTCTCGCGCGTTGTCACCGTGCGGGTAGGCGCCAACATCGCTACCGTTGCAGATCATGACCCCGGCCTCCAACGCATCCTTGAACGTGCGGTGCTTGAGCGCGACGGCGGGCGGCATCGGATCGATGCCCTTGCGCCACCCGTTGCGAAGGAAACCGGCCTCGTTGCCGGACAGCGTGGGGCACAGCGGAATGCCTCGGTCCACCATCATCTTGAAAACTTCGGGAGTCACTGAATCGCCGTGCTCGATGGTCGTCACGCCGGCCAACACCGCGCGTCGCACCCCTTCGTTGCCCCGCGCATGCGCCGCCACGTATCGGCCCGAGCTGCGCGCCACCTCCACCGCGGTCTTGAGCTCCTCGATCGTAAACGTCGGCTCCGTCTCGCCGTTCGGACCCCACTCGTGGTCCGCATAGAGCTTGATCCAGTCCGCGCCGTGCTTGATCTGGTTACGAACCGCATGCGTGATCCCTTCGACCCCGTCGGCCTCCTCCGCCCCCTGCGGGACATCCCACCTCGGATCAAATCCACTCGGCCCGTATGATCCTGTTGCAACGATGGCGCGCGTGACGACCAGGAGACGCGGGCCAGGAATGATTCCCTTGTTGATCGCTTGCTCGAGACCCGCGTCCGCATAGCCGGCGCCCTCGGTCCCCAGATCACGCTCGGTGGTGAAGCCTGCCTGCAGCGTGCGGCGGGCCGCAACCGTCGCGCGGGCCACACGCAAGGCGAGCGGCTCTTTGAGCACCTGGTCCGACCACGACGTCTCCACGTATGGATGCAGGAAGAGATGCGAGTGACCCTCGATGAGTCCCGGCAGCAGCGTTGCGTTGGGCAGGTCGATCACGCGCGTGCCGGCCGGCACTTTGATGGAGGATCTGGGGCCAACGGAGGCAATGCGGTCTCCGCGGACCAGCACCGCCCAACCATCATGCGTCGTGCCGGCCGGCGCGTCGAATACCCGCGCCGGAACGAGCAGCTCCGCCGCCGTATCGTGCGCCGCCGCCGGCGCCTGGGCGGACAGGGTAACCGCCGCCAGGACCCACGCCCCCATTGCCCAACGCATGCTCGATCCCATGTCGATTCGCTCGCTCGTGTAAGGCGACCGGATCGGCTTGACACCGCACCCGGAAGGCGCCGAAGTTTATCATTCTACTTGTCCGGACATATGAGCGCGAGATGAGCGCGATGATCGAGATTCGGAACGTGTCGAAATCGTACGGCGACTTCCGGGTTCTCGACGGCTGCTCGGCGAGCATCGCCGCAGGCTCAGTGGTAGTGCTCTGCGGCCCATCGGGTTCCGGCAAGAGCACCCTCATCAGGTGCATCAACAGTCTTGAGACGATCGACGATGGCGACATCCTTGTCGACGGGAGCTCGATTCGGGCGCCCGGCGCCGATCTCTCCGCGCTGCGCGCCCGAATCGGCATGGTATTTCAGAGCTTCGAGTTGTTCCCCCACCGCACAGCACTCGATAACATCAACCTCGCCCAGATCTACGTGCGCAAACGCACGCCCGCTGCCGCGACCGAGCGATCCATGGCGCTCCTCGAGCGCGTCGGACTGGCGGACCACGCGCACAAGTTCCCGGCAGCCCTGTCCGGCGGCCAGCAACAGCGCGTGGCGATTGCGCGCGCGCTCGCCATGGACCCGGTCGCCATGTTGTTCGATGAACCGACGTCGGCGCTCGATCCCGAAATGATCTCCGAGGTGCTGGATGTGATGGGCAGTCTCGCCGAGCAGGGCATGACGATGATGATCGTGACCCATGAGATGGCGTTCGCGCGCCGCGTTGCCGACCGCGTGCTGTTCATGGACCGCGGCAGGATTCTGGAGGACCGCGACACGGCCTCCTTCTTCAACCAGCCGCACACCGACCGCGCCCGGGACTTTCTGTCCAAGATCTTGCAACACGACATGGTCGGCGCCTAACGTAGACGACGAACGATGACCACCCGTGCGCCCCAGGGACGCGCTGCCGCCGACGGCTCGGCCGACGCGCCCCGGTATCAACAGATCGCCGACGAGCTGATCGCCATGATCGGCGCCGGCGCATATCCGGTGGGCGGGTTGCTGCCCACCGAGATGGAGCTGTGTGCGCACTACGGCATCAGCCGCTCGACGGTGCGGGAGGCGCTGCGCAAGCTGCGCGACGCGGGGCTCATCTCGCGGCATCGCCGCACCGGCACCAAGGTGATCGCCCAGCTGCCGCCGGCCATCTACCGGCAGCCCACGAATTCGATCAGCGACCTGCTGCAGTACGCCGACGAAACGCGCATCCAGATTCTCTCCGAAAAGCGCGTGATCTGCGATGCCCAACTGGCCGGCGTGCTCGAGTGCCGCGAGGGACACGCCTGGCTGAGACTGAACAGCCTGCGCACGGTGCCTAACGATTCGCGTCCGATCTGCATGACGACGGCCTACGTCGATGCCGGCCTGCCCGACATCGACAAGCATCTCGAGACCGTCGCCGGCCCGATCTCCGCCATGTTGGAGCGGACGTACGGCATCCGGATCGCGCGCATCGAACAGAGCATCCAGGCGATCCGGCTGGGCAAGCGGCAGGCGAGTTTGCTCCGCGCCGATGCCGGAAGTCCAGCGCTGCGCGCCGTGCGGCGCTATTACCGCGAAAACGGCACGCTCATCGAGCTCTCCAGCGCCATTCACCCGGGCGACCGATTCACCTACGTGACGAGTCTGGTGCGCGAGTAGCCGCATCGATCTCCTTCACGACGCACGGGGCCGCCAAGGTCCCCTCGGCACACGTTCTGCGCTGCGTAACCGTGCCGAACCTATGTCGTGGAGAGGTAGTCGCGTCGCATGCGTATCGCATTGCTGTCCACGCCGTTCATAGCCGTACCACCCCCTCGTTATGGCGGCACCGAGCTCGTAGTAGCCGAATTGGCTGAAGGTCTTGCGGAGCGTGGTCATCAGGTCACGCTGTTCGCCACCGGCGATTCCAGCGTGTGCGTCGAGCGACGCGCGCTGTACCAGCACGCACAGTGGCCCCCGCAGGCACTGGCGGACATCAATCACGTCTCGTGGGCGCTGCACGAAGTCACCTCGCACGACTTCGATGTGGTGCATGCGAACTCGGCCAGCGCGCTCGCGTGCTGGCGCGCCACGCAGTCGCCGCCCCTCGTGTACACCCTGCATCATGTGCGCGAAGAGGAGCTCTCGAGCTTCTATCGCTTTTTCCCCGACGCCTGGTATGTCGCCATCTCGCACGACCAGGCGAGTCGCGAGATTCCGCTCCCGCACATCGAGGTGATTTACCACGGGCTCGACCCGAAGAAGTACGAATGGACGCCGTCGCCGAGCGACTACGTGTGCTTCGTGGGACGCTTTACTCAGGTGAAGGGGCCGCACGTCGCGATCGACGTCGCAGGAGCCGCCGGCGTGCCGGTCCGCGTCGCAGGCGAGGTCCATCCGCAGGACGCCGAGTTCGGGAGTCGTGAAATGTCGCACCGTCTCGCGGCCTCTCACGTGACAATGCTCGGCAGCATCGGGATTGACGAGAAGGTGCCGTTGCTCCGGGACGCCCGCGCGCTTCTGGCGCCGATCACGTGGAACGAGCCCTTCGGTTTGGCGTTGATCGAAGCCATGTTGAGCGGATGCCCGGTGATCGCGTATCCGCACGGCAGCGTGCCGGAGCTCGTCGAGGAGGGTGTGACGGGATTCGTGGTGCGAGATGCGACCGAAATGCGGGAGATCGTGCAGCGCGGGAGCATCCTCGACGAGTTCGATCGCGAGCGATGTCGAGCGCGAGCGATCGAACGCTTTGGACGCGACCGCATGGTGCGCGACTACGAGCGCCTGTACGCGCGCGCAGCCGCGAAGGGACGGTCGGGTGCTCGCATGAAGCGAGGAGCCCGCTCCAGCGCCACACGTCTCTTACCAAACCATCATGAAGGTTGAAAGAAAGACGGAGCCGGCACCGATCTCAATGCAGGACGCAGTAGGATATTCGTCCATCGATTGCCGGCACGGGACGACATTGCATGAAAGCATGGTGCTCAAGCACGAGCTGCTCTTTCTGCTGCTCGATGCACAGGGCAACGTCGACCCGCCGGGTCACTGCGGCCTCGGTCTCTTCCACCACGACACGCGCATGCTGAGCCACTACGTCTTGAACGTGGCCGGCGGCACGCCCATCCAACTGTCGGCGCAGGTGATTCGGACGTTCAGTGCGCAAATCGACCTGGCGATCGACGACAAGGTGTTTGGCGGCGACGCCTGGAACGTCGCCAATGCCGTGCACGTGCGGCGGCAGCTGCTGCTCGATGAGCAGCTGACGGAGCGCGTGACGTTCACGAATTTTCTCACGGCGCCCATCGAGTTCTGGGCCGCGTTGTCGGTGGCCAACGACTTCGCGGACATCTTCGAGGTGCGCGGCTGGAAGCGCAAAGAGCGCGGCACGTTTTACGAACCGGACGTCGACGAGCGATCGATCGCGTTTTCGTATCGCGGCCGCGACGGCCGTGTGATTCGCAGTGTGGTGTGCTTCGACGTCGAACCGGATGACATCGGGCCGGATGGCGCGCGGTGGCGGTTCCGGCTCGAGCCTAACCGGCCGCACCACCTGGAGTGGCACGTGATTCCGGACGCGTCGCCGCCCCGCGACGACGGCGACCATCATCGGCGGCGGAACGGCCATCGGAGCTTCCGGCATCGGCACGACGCGATCGAGCGGCAGTACGACGCGTGGCGCGACTCGTGTACGCGGTTCGTGAGCAACGTGCCGGATTTCAACACGGCGCTGGAACAGGCGACGATCGACCTGCGTGCGCTGTACACGCGCGTCGACGGCCAGGCCATCATCTCGGCCGGGATTCCGTGGTACTCGACGCCGTTCGGCCGGGACTCGATCATCACGTCGATGCAGACGTTAGGCATGAATCCGCGGATCGCGTGCGACACGCTGCGCTATCTGGCGCGGATGCAGGGCCAGCGCGAGAATCCGGAGACGGAAGAGCAGCCGGGGCGGATCATGCACGAGCTGCGGCGCGGGGAGCTGGCGCGCGCGGGCGAGATTCCGCACGTGCCGTACTACGGCACGGTGGACGCGACACCGCTGTGGCTCATGCTCCTGCACGAGACGTGGCGCTGGACCGGCGACGTCGCGCTGGTGCGCGAGCTGCTGCCGAACGCCGAGCGCGCGCTGGAGTGGATGGATCGCTACGGCGACATCGACGGCGACGGGTTCATCGAGTACGCCAAGACCTCGCCTAACGGGTTGGTGAATCAGGGGTGGAAGGACTCGTGGGACGGCGTTCCCTTCCCCGACGGCACGCTGCCCAACCCGCCGGTCGCGCTGGTCGAGGTGCAGGGCTACGCATGCGATGCCAAGCGCCGCATGGCGGCGTTGTACCACGCGCTCGGCGATCACGCGCGCGCGAAAACGCTGCGCGCCCAGGCGGCGCGGCTGCGGGAGCGGATCATCGAGGCATTCTGGCTCGAAGAGCTGGGCACGTTCGCGCTGGCGCTGGACGGCGACAAGCGTCCGCTGCCGACGGTGACGTCGAACGCCGGGCATCTGCTGTGGTGCCGCGTGCCCGACGCGTTGCGCGCCACCAAGACCGGCGAGCGGCTGCTCGCGCCCGACATGTTCTCCGGGTGGGGGCTCCGTACGCTGAGCGCCGAGCACCCGGTGTACAACCCGATGAGCTATCACGATGGATCGGTGTGGCCGCACGACAACGGCATCGTTGCGTTAGGCTTGTCGCTCACGGGGCAGAAGCCGGCGATGCTGCCGATCTTCAACGCGCTGTACGATGCCGCGCTCGGCGTCCGATACGAGCGCCTGCCCGAGTTGTACTGCGGCATGCCGCGCACGGAGGGCCGTCGTCCGGTGTTGTATCCGGTGAGCTGCTCGCCGCAAGCGTGGGCGTCGGGCGCGTTCTTCATGCTGCTGCAAGCGTCGACGGGGGTCCTGCCGGACGCGCCCGGGCACGAGCTGCACATTCGGGAGCCGCTGCTGCCGCCGTTTCTGCGCCGCCTCGTAATCGAGGGCATGCAGATCGGCGGATCGCGCGTGTCGCTGCAGTTCACGCGGCGGGGCAAGCGGACGCTGGCCAACCTGCTCGATGTCGAAGGCGACCCGTTGCGGGTCAGAATCGATTTGTTCTAACCGGGTGCTAGGAGGTTCGCTTGGAGACCGTGTGTTGGGGGATCCAGCACCGCCGCACTTCCCGGGGAAAAAACGAACGAACGACCGAAGATGGCTCGTGAGGCAGGTCGGAAAGGCAGAGTGCTACGCTCATGAAGACGCGGACACAACAGGACACAACGGACAAAGCACTGACAAAAAATCAAAGGGCTTGGTGTTGCTCGTGTCGTGTCCGTTGTGTCCTGCTGTGTCCGCGTCTTCATGAGCGTAGATGCAAGCCATGAGGGGAACGGCATTGCAGCGACTCGCTCAGGAGGGGAGAACGCTGGCAGTGTTATCCTAGATCGTGTGTTGGGGAATCCCGCACCACCGCCCCCGAGAAATCCGCCCAGCCGTCCGGGCCACTGCCGGGCTCGCTATACTATAGTAAGGAGCGCTGGTTAGCCGGCTCTGCGCGGCCTCAACTTCCCCTCGTTCCCCTTCCCTCTTCCCCCAGTCGCCTGCTCAGGCGACGCTTCCCTGACTCTTGACCCTGCCCTTTATGTCCATACATATTAGGGCGATATTTTGTCCGTACAAATAGCCTTACTCTGACCACGGAGCTTCGGGGATGCCACCGGCCTCGTTCGCGCGGCGCGCCACGCAGTTGTCGTCCGTCATGCCGACGTCCGCGCCGGCCGACGCGATCGCATTCGACTCCGGACACGCCTTCCCCGGTGTGCTGCCGGATCTCTCCAGCGAAGCCGGGGACGCCCTCTCGGAATACCGCGCTGAAACGCTGCAGTATGCGCCGCGACCCGGATTGCCGGAGCTGCGCGAGTGGATCGCAGATCACATGCGCGCCGACGGCGCTTCGCTGAACGCGTCGAACGTGCTGGTGACCAACGGCGCCAAGCACGCGCTCGAGCTGGTGTGTCGACTGACGATCGATGAGGGCGATGCCGTCGTCGTGACGCTGCCCACGTACTTCAGCGCAATCCCGATCATCCGCAGCTTCGGCGCGACGTTCGTCGAAGTGCCTCAAGATGCGAACGGCATGGACGTCGATGCGCTCGCAACCGTGCTCGATCGCGCGGCCGCGGCCGGGCGTGCGCCCAAGTTCATCTACAACGTGCCCGACTTTCACAACCCCACCGGGGTGACGATGCCGCTCGAACGGCGGCGCGCCCTGGTGGATCTGGCGCGCCGCTACGGCGTGCTGCTGGTCGAAGACAGCCCCTACCGGAAAGTGCGCTTCGAGGGAGACTCCGTGCCGTCGCTCAAGTCGCTGGATGCCGACGGCAGCGCGGTGATTCAGTTAGGCACGTTCTCCAAGCTGCTCGCGCCCGGGCTGCGCGTGGGGTGGGCCGCCGGCGCGTCCGATCTGTTGGCGCGCATGGCGCAGCTCAAGACCGACGCCGGCTCCTGCCCGCTTACGCAGCGCGTGATCCTCGAGTTCTGCCGCGCCGGCCGTCTGGACGCGCACACGACGCGCGTCCAGGAGACGTATCGGGCGCACCGCAACCGGATGGTGCGCGCGTTCGAGCGCGAGCTGCCCGAGGTCGCGTTCCAGGCGCCTAACGGCGGCTACTATCTGTGGCTCTCGCTGCCGGCCGGCGTGGACGGCGATGCGCTCGCGCGCCGTGCCGCCGACGCCGGCGTGATCGTGATCGCCGGCAGCAAATTCTTCGCCAACGGCGGCGGCGATCAACGCGGGCGATTCATCCGCGTGGCGTTCAGCCACGCCGGGCTCGACGAGATCGACGAGGGCGTACGCCGCCTGGCCTCGGCATACCATTCGTTAGGCACGGGCGCCGCCGCCGGCGCGGCCGCAAACTGAGGCGATGCGCGCTCCCCTTCGCATCCGCGACATCACCGCCGCGCCGGGAGAGAAAGCGCGCGGCTGGCTCGCCATCGGGGAGACGCCGGGCGGCCCCATCCAGTTGCCGCTCGTCCTCATCAACGGTCGCGAAGACGGTCCGGTACTCTGTTTCACCGCCGGCGTCCACGCGGCCGAGTACGCGCCGATCGATGCCGTGATGCGGCTGTTGCAGGGGATCCAACCCGACACGCTCCACGGCGCCGTGATCGGCGTGCCCGTGTCCAACATGCGCATGTTCGAGCATCGCACCGGCTTCGTCTCACCGCTCGACGGACTCAACCTGAACCGGATCGCTCCCGGCCGCCGCGACGGATCCATTTCCGAGATCCTCGCCGATGTGCTGCTGCGCGAGGTGATCGGCGCGGCCCAGTATCACATCGACTTCCATGCCGGGGACCTGGGCGAGATGCTGTTTCCGTTCGCCGGCTATGCGCTCACCGGTCGTCGTGATCTCGACGAAAAAGGCGAAGCCTTGGCGCGCGCCTTCACGCCTCGCTTAATTTCACTAGCCACGGACGGCGGCACGATTCCCCCGTTCGCGGGCTCGCTCAATCATTCGGCGTGCCGCAACGGCGTCGTCTCGATCCTCGCCGAGTGCGGTGGCAACGGCACGCTCGATGAGACGGATGTCCGCACCCACATGGAGGGTGCGGACAACGTGATGCGTCATCTCGGCATGTTGGACGGAGGGCGGCCGACGAATGGCCCGCGGATCGCAGCCCGCGACCGTGTGGTGGTGCGCGCGTCGAAGTCGGGGCTACTTCGGTTAGGCGTGCGCGTCGGCGACGACATCGCGGCAGGACAGGAGGTCGCGCAGATTTGCAACGTGTTCGGCGAAGTCGTGGAGCGCGTGCGCGCGCCGGGCGCCGGCCTGGCCGGTCTGGTGTGGGCACACAAAGTGGTGAACACCGGCGATCCGGTGGTGCGCTACTGGATCACCGAGCCGGCCTGACGCGCTGCCCCGCGATGGTCACGCGGACCAGCACCATTCACCGCGGCGGCGCGCCATGCTGAGAGCGAATTTTGCCGATGCACGCGGCCAACCCGTCCTCGCGGCGACGCCGGAGAGCGTGCGCGGGCTCGACGCAGCCATCGACGCCTACCTCGGCGCGCGAAGCGACGCGCGCGGGCGGCTCGATGCCGTGCTGGCCGATGACCCGTCTTGCGTGCTCGCGCATTGCATGGACGGCTATTTCAATCTTCTGTCGAGCAAGCGCGCGGGATTCGCGCTCGCCGCGACCGCGCTCGACAACGCCTGCCGGGCGGCCGGTCGCACGTCGGCGCTCGCGCCGCGCGAGCGGTCGCACGTGGCGGCTCTGGACGCCTGGTGCAACGGCGACCTCCGCGGCGCCGTGCACCACTGGGACGCAGCGTTGGACCACGCGCCTCTCGACATCATCGCTTTGCGCGTGTCGCAGTTCGTGCTGTCGTACCTGGGCGAGAGTGCGCGGATGCGGGTCACCATCGAGCGCGCGCTGCCGGCGTGGGGTCCGCAGATGCCGGGCTACGGCTATGTGTTAGGCTGCCACGCGTACGCGCTCGAGGAATCGGGCGACTACGCGCGCGCGGAATCCACCGGGCGTCGCGCCGTCGAAATCAACCCGAGCGACATCTGGGCGGCGCACGCCGTCGCCCACGTGGCCGAAATGCAGGGTCGGTTAGGCGATGGCCTCACGTGGATTCGCGACGTCGCGCCGCACTGGAGCCACTGCAACAACTTCACGCTGCACCTGCGCTGGCACGAGGCGCTCTACCATCTCGATCTCGACCGCCACGACAGGGTCCTCGACCTCTACGACGCCGAAATTCGCCGAGTGTCCACGGACGAGTATCTCGATGTGACGAATGCGGTGTCGCTGCTGTGGCGTCTCGAGCAGGCGGGGGTGGACGTCGGGTCGCGGTGGCGCGAGCTCGCCGACTGCGCCCGGGGTCATCAGCACGACCATGCACTCGTGTTCGTCGACCTGCACTATCTCATGGCGCTCGCGGCAGTGGGTGATACGCAGGGCGTGGGCGAGTTCATCGAGTCGTGCGAGCGGTTCGCGCGTCTTGGTGAACACACCGAAGCCACGGTAATGGCGGACGTCGGCTTGCCGCTTGCACGCGCGGTGGTGGCGCACCGTCGCGGCGACTACGGCGTCGTGGTCGATCTGCTCGCGCCGGTGCGCGATCGGATCAAGCGCATCGGCGGCAGCCATGCCCAACGGGATTTGTTCGAGCAGCTGCTGATCGATGCGGCGTGGCGGGCGCGCCGCCTCCCGGTGGCTGATGAGCTGCTCGCCGAGCGCACGACGAAGCGGCCGCGCAACATCTGGGGCTGGCGACTGTACGCGCAGGTGCTCGATGCGTTGGGCGCCTCGGGCGCGTCGGCCGCGGCACATCGTGCCGACGCGCTGCGTGCGAGCTGAGCGGACCACCGGCTATCGCGCACGATGACGTGCGCGCATGGCTCTTCCGCGGACGCGTCGCGTCCGTACCTTGAGGCATGACGACGCGTCAGTCGATCGACACGCTGCTCACGCATTCGGGCGGGGATCCATCGGAGCGGCACGGCGCGGTGAATCCGCCGGTGTATCGCGCTTCGACGATTCTCTTCCCTACCGTGGCGACGTACGAACGTTCGCGAAATCCGGCGACGCGCTTCGATGTCGTGCGTTATGGACAGCTCGGCACCCCGACGACATTCGCCCTCGAGGAGGCGATTGCTGCAGTCGAAGGCGGCTATCGCGCAATGCTTTTGCCATCGGGGTTGGCGGCGGTGACGACCGCTCTCGACGCGCTCACGCAGCACGGCGACCACGTGCTCATGGTGGACACGGCGTACGCATCGACGCGCAAGTTCTGCGATGCGACGCTGCCCAAGCGCGGCGTGCGGACCACGTACTATGATCCGTTGATCGGCGCGGACATTCGCACGTTGTTCGAGGCCGAGACGCGGGTGGTGTTCGTCGAATCGCCGGGATCGATGACGTTCGAGGTGCAGGACGTGCCCGCGATAGCGGCGGCGGCGCACGACGCCGGCATCGTCGTGGTGATGGACAACACGTGGGCCAGTCCGTACTTCTTCCCTGCGCTGGCGCGCGGCGTCGATGTGTCGATCCAGGCGGCCACCAAGTACATCGGCGGCCACAGCGATGTAATGCTCGGTACCATCACGACAACCGAGAAGTTGTACGAGCGCGTGCGATCGGCGGTGGCGGAGCTGGGCTATTGCGTGGGCGGCGACGACGCGTATCTCGCGCTGCGCGGGCTGCGCACGTTAGGCGTGCGGATGGACCGGCACTATCGGAACGCGCGGGCGGTGGCGGAGTGGCTGTGCACGCGGCCGGAGGTAGCGCGCGTGCATTACCCGGCGCTCGCGTCCGACCCGGGGCATGCGCTGTGGGCGCGCGACTTCACCGGCGCCAGCGGCCTGTTCGGCGTGTCGCTGGCGCCTGTGCCGAAGGCGGCGATGGAAGCGATGCTGGACGCGCTCGAGTTGTTCGGGAAGGGCGTGAGTTTCGGTGGATTCGAGAGTCTCGCGATCCCGATGCGTCCGGGACCGTATCGCACGGCGACACAGTGGCAATCGGCTGGAGGCGGGCCGTACATTCGGTTGCACATCGGGCTCGAGGATCCCACCGATCTCATTGCCGATCTCGAGCGCGGGTTCGAGCGGCTTCGGTCGGCGGCCGGAGCGTCGTGAGGCGCGCCGCTCGGTTAGGCATGTGGCGGCGGGCCGAGCGACTCGCGGCGGCGGTGGGCGTTGCCGCGGCGCTGGCGGCGTGTACAGAGAGCGCGCCCGGCGCATCGCCTAACGAGCCCGGCGGGGGCGGCGCTACGCCCACGCTCAGCGCCATCCGCGCGCGGGGCGCGGTGAAATGCGGCATCACCGAAGGCGCCGGCTTCGCCACCCCGGACGATGCCGGCCGCTGGCGCGGCTTCGACGTCGATTTCTGTCGGGCGTTAGGCGTGGCGCTGTTCGACGATCCGGACAAGGTGCAGTTCATTCCGTACACGCAGGAACAGCGCTTTTCGGGGCTGCAGTCGGGCGAGGTGGATGTGCTCGTGAACGGCACCACCATCACGAGCAGCCGCGCCTTACGACAACATTTTCACTTCGGGCCCATCTATTTCTACGATGGCCAGGGCTTTCTGGTCGCCAAGTCGTCCAAGGTGACCAAGGCGAGCATGCTCGACGGCGCCACCATCTGTGTGCAGCAGGGCACGACCACGGAGCTCAACCTCACCGACTTCGCTCGGCGCAACAAGATCACGTTTCATCCGGTGGTAATGGAAGATTTGCGCGCCGCGGTGGGCGCGCTTGCCGGCGGGCGGTGCGACGCCATCAGCCAGGACGGCGCCGGGCTCGCCACCACACGCACCATGTTGCAGCATCCGGCTGACTATGTGGTGCTGCCCGACCGGATCTCGAAGGAGCCCATCGCCGCCGTCATGCGCACCGGCGACGATGCGTGGTTGGAAATCGTGAACTGGGTGTTCCACGCGACGGTGCAGGCCGAGGAGTTCGGCATCGATCAGAAGAACGCGGCGCAATTTGCGCAGACCACGGATCCTTCCATCCGCCGCTTTCTGGGCTTGGAGCCGGGCGCAACCGATGGGCTGGGGCTCGATCCGCAGTGGACGCTGCACGTGATCGAGAAGGTCGGCAACTACAAGGACATCTTCGACCGCAACCTCGGACCCGCGACGCCGTTGGGCATCGATCGCGGGCTCAACAAGCTGTGGACGGACGGAGGGCTGCTCTACTCGCCGCCGTTCCGGTAATGCGGCCGGCCGCGGATCGCCGAGCCGCCATAGCCCAGGGGGCCGCCCTCGGCCTCACGGCGGTGGTCGTGTGGTGGCTGGCCCGCAACACCAGCGTTAGTCTCGCCCAACGTGGTCTAACGCTCGGCTTCGGGTTCCTCGGGCATCCCGCCAATTTCGAGATCGGCGATACCTGGTGGTTGTCGTTCTCGCCGGCTGATAGTATCGGACGAGCGATCCTCGTCGGACTGCTCAACACCGCGCTGGTGTCGGCGCTGGGATGCGTGCTCGCCATCATCGTCGGATTCATCGCCGGCATTCTGCGGTTGTCGCCCAATCCTGCGTTGCGCGGATTGATCCGCGCGGCGGTCGAGATCGTGCGCAACACGCCGCTGCTCCTGTTGCTGCTGTTTCTCGCCGCGAGCTTGCACGAGCTGCCCCCGCCGCAGCACGCGCTGACTCCGCTGCACGGCGTGTTTCTCTCCGATCGCGGGTTGGTCTTGCCGGCGATGACCATCGGCGGATGGACGATCGTGCTGGCCGCGGCCACGGTGATCGCGCTTGCGCTGCGGCGGCGGTTAGGCGGGTGGATCGCGCCCGCGGTGCTTGGGGTGGCGACGCTCGTCTCGGCGGCCGTCCATCCGCCGGCCGTCGCGGTCGCGCAGCTGCGAGGGTTCAATTTCGCCGGCGGTGTGACGCTGTCGCCCGAGCTGGCCGCGCTCTTGGCGGCGCTCGTGCTCCACCAGTCCGCGCACATCTCGGAGGTGGTGCGCGGCGCGGTGCTCGCGGTGCCGCGCGGCCAGCGCGACGCGGCCGGTGCGTTAGGCATGTCGCGTTGGCAGACGCTGCGGCTGGTGGTGATGCCCGTGGCGCTGCGGGCGATGGTCCCGCTCCTCGCGACCAACTGCGTGAGTCTCATCAAGAATTCGAGCCTGGCCGTCGCCATCGGATTCCCGGACGTCGTGAGCATCCTGAACACGGCCGGGAACCAGACGGGGCACAGCATCGAGACGATGTTGATCATGATCGCGGTGTATCTGTCGCTCAGCTTGCTCGTGGCGGCGGCGTTAGGGCGATACAACGCGCACCTGCTGCGCACCGGATCCGCACTCTCGTGACGGCACGCATGCACCGCACCGCGCGCGCGTCTGCAGTGTCGACTGCGGTTCGCCGATGCGTTGCGACGCCGGCTGCCGCCGGTGTCACGGTGATCGTTGCGGCGGTGGCGGCGGCCATCGTCGTCCCGCTCGTTCGGTGGGCGATCGTGCAGGCGACGTGGACCGGCGCGCCTGCGGATTGTCGTCGCGCCGCCGGCGGAGCGTGTTGGGCGTTCATCGGACACAAGGCCGGCTTCATTCTCTTCGGACTGTATCCTGCTGCCCTCCGGTGGCGTCCCGGGCTGGCGGCCGCGGTGCTCGTCGCGCTCGTGGTCTGCACCGCCATCCCGAAGTATTGGACGCGCTGGCTTCTCGCGGCGTGGGCCGCGGGACTCGCGCTGGCGTTCGTCGTCATGCGCGGCGGGTTAGGCATGAGCGTCGTGCCGACCCAGCAGTGGGGCGGCTTGCCGGTGACCATCATGCTCACGGCCATCGGGCTGGCCGGCGGCTTTCCGATCGGCATCCTGCTTGCGTTAGGCCGCCGGTCGCGGCGGCCGCTGCCGCGCGCGGCCGCGACGGCCATCGTCGAAGTGGTGCGCGGCGTGCCGCTCATCGCCGTGCTCTACGTGGCCGTGTTGGTGTTTCCGCTCGCGCTGCCCACCGGCTTGAGCGTGGACAAGCTGACGCTGGCCCAGGCGGCCGTGATCGTGTTTGCGTCCGCGTACCTGGCCGAGGCGGTGCGGTCGGGGTTGCAGCTCGTCCCGGCTCGTCGGCTCGACGCCGGCCTTGCGTTAGGACTCGGCTGGTGGCAAACGATGCAGCGCATCATCCTGCCCGAGGCCCTGCGTACGGTGCTGCCGTCGTTCATCTCGATCGCGGTCGGATTCTTTCAGGACACGAGCCTCATCGTGATCATCGGGCTGTTCGATCTGCTGAACACCGCGCGATCGGCGGCGCAGGATCCGAGCTGGCTCGGATTCTATACCGAGGCATTCGTGTTCGTGGGCGGGATTTATTTCTGTGGCAGTGCCGCGTTATCGCGCTACGGGCTGTGGCTCGAGCGGCGGATGGCTGGCGCGCATGGCGGCGTGCACATGTCGCGCCCGCTGTCGCTTACCACGGCGGCGCCACCGGAGTGACGGTCGGGCACCTGTTATAGGATCTTGGGCAAGTAGATGGCCAAGCCAAGTATGCCAAGAGCTATGGAGAATGAAGCTCCCCCGATTTAGTGGACACCTCCAACGCCTCGATAGAGATTCGAGGCAGGAGGTGTGGCATGAAGAAGCGAGGACCGAAGGCGTATAGCGAGGAGTTTCGGCGGGAAGCCGTGCGGCTCACGGAGTCGCGGCCC
>DASUHB010000052.1 GCA_036273715.1 Gemmatimonadaceae bacterium | reverse complement strand
GAGGCGCGCCGCGACGCCGGCGCCGCCGTCAACCGGCTCAAGACCGCGCTCGAATCGGCGCTCGAGGAGCGCCGCGCCGCACTCGCCGCGACCGCACCGGCCGCGCCCGCGCTCGACCACAGCATGCCGGCACGCCACCAGTGGCGCGGCGCCAAGCATCCGGTCACGCTCGTCGTCGAAGAAATCATCGAGATCTTCCGCGAGCTGTCCTTCACCGTGGCCACCGGTCCGGAAGCCGAACACGACTGGTACAATTTCGGCGCGCTCAATTTTCCGCCCGAGCATCCGGCCATGGACTTGCACGACACCCTCTATCTGAGCAAGAGCGCGCTGCTCCGCACGCACACGTCGCCCGTGCAGGTGCGGACGCTCCAGTCGTATCCGCCGCCCATTCGCATTCTCGCGCCCGGCAACGCGTTTCGACGCGACTTCTTCGATGCCTCGCATGCGCCGGTGTTCATGCAGATCGAAGGCATGGCGGTGGACGAAGGCGTGAGCTTCGTCGATCTCAAGGCAACGCTCACCAACTTCGCCACGCGCTTCTTCGGCGCAACGGCAACGCGTTTCCGGCCCAGCTACTTCCCATTCACCGAGCCGTCGGCGGAAATGGATGTGCGCTGCACCATCTGCGGCGGATCCGGATGCGCGTCGTGCAAGGGCACGGGATGGATGGAGATTCTGGGATCGGGCATGATCCATCCGGCGGTGCTCGAGTCGGCGGGCGTCGATTCGGAGAAGTTCACGGGGTGGGCGTTCGGCATGGGTCCGGGACGCATTGCCGATTTGCGGTACGGCATTCCCGACATCCGGTTGCTGTACGACTCGGACGTGCGATTCCTCGAACAGTTCGCGCCATGAACGCGTCACACGCCTGGCTCGAATCGCTCCTCGATGTTCCCCTGTCGGCCGAGCGGATGCGCGACCTCATCACGGCGCACTGCTGCACGGTCGACGAGATGGTGCGGCTGCGCGAGGATCTGCGCGGCGTCGTGATCGGCCGCGTGGTCGAGGCGGCGCGCCATCCCGACTCGGACCACCTCTGGGTGACCCGGGTGGATGCGGGGCGCGGGACGCTGCTCGACGTCGTGTGCGGCGCGCCTAACGTGAAAGCGGGCGGCGTCTATCCGTTCGCGCCCGTGGGGACGACGCTGCCGGGCGGGCTGTTGCTCGAACGCCGCAAGATCCGCGGCGCGTACTCCAACGGCATGCTGTGTTCCGGCCGCGAGCTGGGCCTGAGCGACGACCACGAGGGCATCCTCGAGCTCGACACCGAGGCCGCGCCGGGCACGCCGCTGCTCGACGCAATTCCGTTAGGCGACACGCGCCTCGTGATCGACGTCACGCCCAACCGCCCCGATCTCCTCTCACACGCCGGCCTGGCGCGCGAGCTGGCGGCGGCGGTCGGCGCGCAGATGCGCCTGCCGCCGGTGCCGGGCGCGGCGCCGCTCGACATCCCGCCGGCCGCCCGCGCCGCCGACGCGGCGACCGTGGGCGGCGTGCGCGTGCGCCTCGACGATCCCGAGGGATGCCCGCGCTACATGGGCGTCGTCATGCGCGACATCGCCGTCGGGCCGAGCCCGTCGTGGCTCGCCGAGCGTATCGTGGCGATCGGCGGCCGGTCGATCAACAACGTGGTCGATGCGACCAACTACGTCCTCCACGAGCTGGGCCAGCCGGTGCACGCGTTCGACCTGGCGAAGTTAGGCGGCGGCGAAATCGTCGTGCGGCGCGCGCGCGCGGGAGAGCGGATCACGACGCTCGATGGCGTCGCCCGAACGCTCGACGCGACCACGACCGTGATCGCCGACCGCGACCGGGCCCAGGCGGTGGCCGGCGTGATGGGCGGCGCCGACAGCGAGGTCACCGCGGCCACCACGGCGATCTTCATCGAAGTGGCGCACTTCGATGCGGTGCGCGTCCGTCGCGCGCGCCGGTCACTCGGCCTCTCCACCGATGCGAGCTACCGGTTCGAGCGGCACGTCGACATCGAGCTGCCGCCGCGGGCGCTGGCGCGCGTGGTCGAGATCGTGGCGGCGGTGGCCGGCGGCCGCGTGGATGGCGCGCCCGGCGATCTTCGCCCGGAGCCGTATACGCCCCGCCGCATCGCGCTTCGTGCGGCGCGCGTGACCGCTCTGTTAGGCGAGGCCGTGCCGCAGGACGAGATCGTGCCGCTGCTCACGCCGTTAGGCTTCGAGGTCGATCCGCGCGCCGGCGCGCTCGACGTGACCGTGCCCTCGTGGCGCCCCGACGTCGTGCGCGAGGTGGATCTCGTCGAGGAAGTGGCGCGCCGCCGCGGCTACGACACCTTCTCGAGCGAGCTGCGGCCGTTCCGCCCCGGCACCGTGCCCGAGTCGCCGCTCGAGATCGTCTCGCGCCGCGTGCGCGACGCGCTCGTCGCGCGCGGCCTGCTCGAGGCCCGTCCGCTCCCGTTCGTCACAGGCGCGGACATCGGCTTTGTCCGCGTGGCCAATCCAATTGCCGAGAACGAAGCGTATCTCCGGCGCGACTTGCTCGATACACTCGCGCGGCGCACCGAGTACAACCTGGCCCGCATGCAGCGCGACGTGCGGCTGTTCGAGATCGGGTCGGTGTTCATGCCGTCGTCCGAGGCGCTGCCCCTGGAAGAGCTTCACGCCGCACTCATTATCATGGGACACCGCCGGCCGCCGCACTGGACCGAGACGCGGCCACCCGATTTCGATGAGTGGGACGCCAAAGGACTCGCCGTCGAAATGGCACGTTCGGCCTACCCGTCGGCAGAGATCGGCCTCGAGTCCGATCGCGATACGGACTGGCTCTGGACCATCACCGTCGATGGGGCGACCCGAGGCGGCGTTCGCCGCGTGGCGCTCGACGCGCCCGTCTGGGCCGCGCCCGCGTTCGGCGTCGAACTGACGCTGCTCACCGTTCCGTCCGACTTCGTCGCGCAGCCCGGAGCGTCTCGGTACGACTCGACCCCGGCCGCGTCGAAACCGCGGCACGTGCGGTACCGGCCGCTGCCGGACACACCGGCGGCGGAGTTCGACCTGGCGCTCCTCGTGCCGAACGACATGCCGGCGTCGCGTGTGGAGGAAGTGATCCGTGGCGCGAGCGGCGAACTGCTCGAGCAGGTCACGATCTTTGATGAATACCGGGGCGACGGCGTGCCCAACGGATATCGAAGTCTCGCGTGGCGATTGACGTTCCGCCATCCGGAACGCACTCTACGGGACAAGGAGGTAGCGGGTCGTCGCGACAAGCTCCTGCGCACTCTCGAAGGAGAACTCGGTGTCCGACAACGAACGACCTGATCTCGCCGCGTTTCAGGAGCTGGAACAGCTCATCCACGCGCTGGCAGAGGAAATGGCGTCGTGGCGACGCCGGGCGCACGAAGCGGAATCGCGTTTGCGTACGCTGTCCAACGGATCGGGCGGCTCGAGTAAATCCGGCGCGCGATCCGACCTGGAACGCGAGAACGAAGACCTTCGCCGGCGTCTCGACAGCGCACAACAACGCACCAAACAACTCCTGGACCGTCTGCGGTTCCTTCGGCAGCAACACGAACTCGGAGCAGATCGATGAGCGTCGCCCATAAGTCGACCGTGAAAGTCACGATCCTGGGCGAGGAGTACGCGATTCGCAGCGACGAAACGCCGGAGCATACTCGCGCGGTCGCGGAGCACGTCGACGCGACGATTCGCGCGCTGATGAACGCCGGGGTCGTCGTCGAATCGCAGAAAGCGGCCATCCTTGCGGCGATGCAGATCACGTCCGAGCTGTTCAAGACGAGACAGGGCCCCGAGGAGCTCGCCGAGCGGATGCGAAACATCTCGTCTGAAGTCCGTCGCATGCTGCCGCCGCAAAAACGGTAAGGCGGTTACAGCGGACAGGGCCGGAGACAGCCTCAAAGGCGGACAACACGGACAGGGCCGGACACAGCCGGATACGAAGGCGGCATGAGCGCAAACAGGTTGAGACAACTTCTGCTGTTGTCACCCATTAACCACTGTCTTTTCTAGCGATTCCGGGGAGCTGCCTAACGATCCGCTCGCTTGTGCGCTTTCACCGTCCGGTGGTGTCCGGCCCTGTCCGTCTGTCCGCCTTTAGCCGTTTTCCAGGGGGCTCACCAGCTGTAGTCCGTCTTACCTCTTGCTTGAGGACACCTTGGACGCGTAGTTTGTGTAAGTCCTCAAGGGTTTTCTCCTAGTCGCATGTGCCGGTTGCAGTTAGCGTTGTCCGCCTCGCACCCTACGTCGGTGCTGGGCCGACAGCAGCTACGTGATTGGCCGCGGCGCCCTGGGGCGTTTCCACGATCGCGTGACGCGTGCGTCGCGTTGGAGCATAGATCCAATGAGCGTAACCGCGCTGTATGCCGCGTTTGGCGTAGTACTCATCCTCGCCGTCGCGGTTTTTTTTGTACTCGGACGTGCGGCCGGACGCGCAGCTGAACATCGCGCGCAAATTGCGGCCAAGTCGACGGCGGAAGAGACTGCAACGCGCATCACCGAAGAAGCGCGCCGCGAAGCTGAGACCCTCAGAAAATCCGCGATAGTCTCCGGCAAAGAGGAGACGATCAAGCTCCGCGAGGCGTGGGAAGTCGACGCCGGAAAGCGCCGTGAGGAGCTCGAGCGCGCCGAGCGTCGCATGCAGGAGCGTGAGACGGGCCTCGATCGCAAATACGACATTCTCGATCAGCGGGACAAAGAGCTGGGGCGTCGCGGCAGCGATCTGGGCCGCCGTGAGAAAATCGTAGGCGAGCGCGAGAGCGAGCTGGACAAGTTGGTCGCCGAGGAGCGACGACGTCTAGAGCAGTTGGCGGGCATGTCCGCGCGCGATGCGAAAGCGGAGCTCATGAGCCGCCTCGCCGAGGAAGCACAGGCCGAGGCGGCGAATACTGTCCGGGAGATTCGCGAGAGCGCGCGACGAAATGCTGAGCGCGAAGCAAAAAAGATTGTGGCGTTGGCCGTTCAGCGCATAGCCGCCGAGCACACGTCGGAGATCAGCGTGTCATCGGTGTCGCTACCCAACGACGAGATGAAGGGCCGCATCATTGGCCGCGAAGGTCGCAACATTCGCGCGTTCGAGCTGGCCACGGGTGTGGACGTCATCATCGATGACACGCCCGACACCGTGGTCGTCTCCTGCTTCGATCCGGTGCGCCGCGAGGTCGCGCGGTTGGCGCTCCAGAAGCTGGTAGCCGACGGACGCATTCATCCGGGGCGCATCGAAGAAGTCGTGGCCAAGTCGCGCAAGGAGGTCGAGGCCGCCATCCAGGAGATGGGCGAGCAGGCCGCGTACGAAGTGGGCGCGCACGGCCTGCACGCCGAGCTCGTGAAGCTCGTCGGGCGGATGCACTATCGGACGAGCTACGGGCAGAACATCCTGCAGCATTCCAAGGAAGTGGCGCACCTGGCCGGCATCATGGCCGCCGAGCTCGGTCTCGATGTGACGATGGCGAAGCGAGGCGCGCTGCTGCACGACGTGGGCAAGGTCCTCACACATGAGCACGAAGGGACGCATGTCCAGCTCGGCGTCGAGGTGGCGACCAAGTACGGCGAGAATCCGCTCGTCGTGAATTGCATCGCGGCCCACCACGACGATGTGCCGCACGAGAGCGAGGTGTCCGTGCTGGTGCAGGCAGCGGACGCGATATCGGGATCGCGTCCGGGTGCGCGGCGCGAGGCGTTCGAGACGTACGTGAAGCGTCTCGAGGGGCTGGAGCGGATTGCCGCGAGTTACACCGGCGTGGACAAGGTGTTCGCGATTCAGGCGGGCCGGGAGATCCGCGTGATCGTCAATCCTGACGACGTGGATGATACACGCATGACGTCGTTGAGCGAGGAAATTGCGCGGCGCATCGAGGGCGAGCTGCAGTATCCGGGGCAGATCAAGGTAGTGGTCATTCGCGAGCAGCGGGCGGTGGACTTTGCCCGCTGAGCTGATCGATGGTGTCGGGGTGGCGCGTGCGATCCGCGACGAGGTCGCCTGCGACGTCCAACGGCTCGCCCAACGGGGCATCGTCCCCGGCCTAACGGTAGTGCTGGTGGGTGACGACCCGGCGAGCGCGGTCTACGTGCGCAGCAAGGGGAAGGCGACGGAAGAGGCCGGCATGAAGAGCGTCACGATTCGTCTGCCCGCCGACACCACGCAGGCCGACCTGCTCGTGCGGGTCGACGCGCTCAACGCCGACCCCTCGGTGCACGGCATCCTGGTGCAGATGCCTCTGCCCCGGCAGATCGACGCCGACGCAATCGTTAGGCGAATCCGGCCCGACAAGGACGTGGATGGATTTCATCCCGTGAACGTGGGGAAGAACCTGATCGGCGAGCGCGATGGATTCGTGCCCTGCACGCCGGCGGGCGTGCAGGAGCTGCTGGTGCGGAGCGGCGTCGAGACGCGCGGCGCCGAGTGTGTGATCGTTGGGCGCAGCAACATCGTCGGCAAGCCGATGATGGCGCTCATGGTGCAGAACGCGGCCGGCGCGAATGCGACCGTCACCGTGTGCCACAGCGCGACGCGCGATCTTGCGGCGCACACGCGGCGCGCCGACATCCTCATCGTCGCCGCGGGTCGGCCGCGCATGGTCACTGGGGACATGATCCGGCCGGGCGCCGTGGTGATCGATGTGGGTATCAATCGCATTGCCGACGCGTCGACCAAGAGCGGATACCGGCTGGTCGGCGATGTGGATTTCGAGAGTGCGCGCGAGGTCGCCTCGCTCATCACACCGGTGCCGGGCGGGGTCGGGCCCATGACCATCGCGCTGCTGCTGCGCAATACGGTGCGCGCCGCGGAGCGGTCGGCGTGACCAGGCCCGGTCCGCGGCGCTCCGGGGCGGCGGACGCGCCCGACCTGTTCGACGCGCCGGACGCGCCGCCCCGTCCGCGCCCCCCGGCTCGCGGGCGCGAGCCGGCGCCTAACGCGTATCGCGGCGCGTCGATCGAGAGCGCGTTTTCGGTGACGGAGCTCACGCGTGCGGCCAAGGACATCGTCGAGGGCGCGTTTCCGCCGCTCTGGGTGCGCGGCGAGGTGGCCAACTTCACGCAGAATCGCAGCGGGCACTGGTACTTTTCGCTCCGCGACGCCACCGCGCGCATACGGTGCGTGATGTGGGCAACCGACACGCGCCGGGTGCCGGCGCCGCCGGATGACGGGATGCAGGTCAGCGCGTACGGCCGCCTGTCGGTGTACGCGCCGCAGGGCGAAATGCAGCTCATGGTGGCGTCACTCGAGGCATCGGGCGACGGCTTGTGGCGCAAGGCGCTCGAGCAATCGATCAAACGACTGACGGCGGAAGGGCTCCTCGACCCGCGGCGCAAGCGACGCGTCACGCCGCATCCCCGGCGCATCGCGGTGGTGACGAGTCCGGATGGGGCCGCGCTGCACGACATCATCTCCGTCGTTAGGCGGCGCTGTCCCATCGTGGAGATCGTGGTCGTGCCGGCCAGCGTGCAGGGCGACGGCGCGGCGCGCGAGCTGGTGGCCGCCATCCGCCGTGTGGGACGATGGCGCGACGTCGACACGGTGATCGTCGGCCGCGGCGGGGGCTCGCGCGAGGATCTGTGGGCGTTCAACGACGAACGCGTGGCGCGCACCCTCGCGGCCTGCCCGATACCGACCATTTCGGCCGTCGGTCACGAGATCGACACCTCGCTCTGCGACCTCGTCGCCGACCTGCGCGCGGCGACGCCGTCGGCGGCCGCTGAAGCGGCGGTGCCGGTACTGGCCGACGTCCGGGCGCTCGTCGCCAGGCGAACCGCGGAGCTGCGCGTGTCGCTCGAGCGGCGTGCCGTGCGCGCGCGCCGGCACTTCGCCGAGACGGCGCGCGACATGCGCGGCGCGCTTGACCGCCTGACTGTGCGGCGTCGTGCCCGGCTCGAGGTCGCGGCCGGCCGCCTCGATGCGTTGAGCCCTCTGGCTACGTTAGGCAGGGGCTACGCGCTGGCGACCGACGAGAGCGGTCATGCGCTGACCAACGCGGCGCACTTCGAGCGCGGGCGCGCGTTTCGACTTCGCCTGCGCGACGGGCGGGTCGATGCGCGTACCGAGCGAACGACGGTCGACGCCGCGCCGCCGCCGCCGGAGCGCTGACCGTGTCGTACGAGGAAGATCTCGCCCGCATCGAGGCGATCGTCGCCGAGCTTGGCCGCGAGGATGTGGCGCTCGATCGTGCGCTCGCCCTGTTCGAGGAAGGCGTCGAGCGATTGCGCTCGGCGTCCAAGGCGCTCGAGCGCGCCGAGGCCCAGGTCCGCGTGCTCATCGAGCGCGCCGATGGCACGTTCGAGCTTGGCGAGTTCGACGGCTGACGCGGTCGCCGGGCAGTTCGCGACCGACCGGGCCGCGGTGGACGCGGCGCTCCACGAGCTGTGCGAGCGCCAGCTCGACGGTGTGCCTAACGCTGTGGCGGCGGCCATCCGCTACAGCATGCTGGGCGAGGGGAAGCGGCTGCGCGCGCTGCTGCTGCTCGCGGCGTATCGCGCATCCGGCGGCGCCGACGACGCGAGCGCGCTCGCGGCGGCCGTCGAGATCGTCCACGCGTACTCGCTGGTCCACGACGACCTCCCGTGCATGGACGACGACGACGTGCGGCGCGGGCGCCCGACCACGCACAAGGTGCACGGCGCGGTGGTCGCCGCCACGGCCGGCATCGCGATGGTGCCACTCGCCGCGCGCGCCGCGTGCGATGCTGCGGCCGCGCTCGGGTTGCCGCTGGGCGCCCGCGGCGCCATTGTTCGAGAACTGATGCGTGCATCCGGTGCGGGCGGCATGGTGGGTGGACAACTCCTCGATCTGGCAGGCGAGGGACACACGTTGTCGCTCGCCGACCTCGAGCGGGTGCACGGCGCGAAGACGGGAGCGCTCATTGCGGCGTCGGTACGCATCGGCGGGATCGCGGCGCGCGCGACGCGTGAGCGGGCCGAGGCGCTGGACCGCTACGGGCGCGCAGTGGGTCTGGCGTTCCAGATCGCCGACGACGTGTTGGACGTGACCGCCACCACCGCCCAGTTAGGCAAGACGGCCGGCCGCGACGCAGCGTTGGGCAAGAGCACGTATCCGGCGCTGCTCGGCATCCCGGGCGCGGTCGCGCGGGCGGACGCGCTCACGCGCCAGGCGTGCGATGCGCTGCGCGAGCGGGACCTGCTGACGCCGTCGCTCGAGCGCCTGGCGCGATTCGTCGTGTTGCGTACCTCGTAGTCTCTCGCAATCTCTGACAATTCAGGCATGTCCATTCTCGATCGCATCGATACACCCGCGGATCTCAAGACGCTGACGCGCGACCAGCTGCGCACCCTGGCGGCGGAAATCCGCGCCGCGCTGATCGACAGCTGTTCGCGCACCGGCGGACACATCGGCGCCGGCCTGGGCGTGGTGGAGTTGACGGTGGCGCTCCATTACGTGCTCGACACGCCGCACGACCAGATCGTCTGGGACGTCGGGCACCAGGGCTACCCGCACAAGATGCTCACGGGCCGCAAGGACCGCTTCGAGACGCTGCGCCAGGAAGCGGGCATCTCGGGATTCCTCAAGCGCGACGAGAGCCCCTACGACGCCTTCGGCGCCGGACACGCCGCCACCGCGATTTCGGCCGCGTTAGGCATCGCGACGGCGCGCGACCTCCGCGGCGAGGACTTCCGCGTCGCCGCCGTCGTCGGGGACGGTGCGCTCACGAGCGGGCTGGCCTACGAGGGCCTCAACAACGCGGGCGCATCGGACCGCGACATCCTGGTCATCCTGAATGACAACGAGATGTCGATCGCGCCCAACGTCGGCGCCATCTCGAAATATCTGGGCTCGATCCAGCGCAATCCGATCTACAATCGGGTGCGCGGCGCCATCGGCTTCGTCGTCGACGAGCTGCCCGGCCCGCTCTCCGCCATTGGCACGCTCGTGCGGCGCTGGGAGGAGAGCATGAAGAGCCTTCTCACGCCCGGCGTGTTGTTCGAGGAGCTGGGCTTTCGCTATTTCGGCCCGGTGGACGGCCACGACATCAACGTGCTCTGCGACACGCTCGAGGCGGTGAAGGGCATGCGCACGCCGCGCCTCGTGCACGTGATCACGCAGAAAGGGAAGGGGTTTCCGGCCGGCGACCACTCGGAAAAGTGGCACGCGCTGCCCCCGGGCCATGACCCGGCCACGGGCAAGCCGCGGCGCGCATCGACGGCCAATCCCGCCTACACCGCCGTGTTCGGCAAGGGACTAACTGAGTTGGGCGGAGAGCGCCGCGACATCGTGGCCATCACCGCCGCCATGCCGGCCGGCACCGGCACCGGCGTCTTCGCCAAGAGCTTTCCCGCCCGGCATTTCGATGTCGGCATCGCCGAGGGACACGCGGTCACGTTCGCGGCAGGCATGGCGACGCGCGGCACCCGGCCCGTGTGCGCCATCTACTCGACGTTTCTCCAACGTGCGTACGACAATCTCATCCACGATGTCGCGCTCCAGCATCTGCCGGTGATTTTCTGCATGGATCGGGCGGGCCTCGTCGGCGAGGACGGCCCCACCCACATGGGACTTTACGACATCGCGTACCTGCTCGCCGTGCCCGGCATGGTGGTCACCGCGCCCAAGAACGGCGCCGAGATGATCGCGCTGCTCAAGGCGGCGCTCGACCACACGGCCGGGCCGTTCTCGATCCGCTACCCGCGCGACGCGGCGCCCGACGCCGTGCCCGCCGCGTCCGGCATCCCGGCCGCTCCGTTAGGCACCTGGGATGTGCTGCGCCAGGGCGGCGACTACGCCGTCTTCGCCGTCGGCACCATGGTGCTCCCGGCACTCGCCGCCGCCGAACAGGTGGCCGCCGACGGAATCGAGTGCACCGTGGTCAACTGCCGCTACCTCAAGCCGTACGACGAAGTCACGCTCAACGCGATCCTCGCGCACCACAAGCGCGTGCTCGTGGTCGAGGAAGGCACGGTGATCAATGGCTTCGGCGCGTTCATGTCGACCGTCATCGAACGGCTCGACCCGGCCGTGCGTGTTGCCGTCCACGGTGTGCCGGACCGTCTCATCGACCAGGCGCCGCGCCAGCGCCAGCTCGAGATGACGGGACTCGATGCGGCCGGGATCGCTCGCCGCATTCGCGCGCTCCACGAGACCGAGGCGGTCACCGGGTGACGCGCCTCGGCGTGGTAGGCAATCGCCGCTACGAACGGCTGCACGACGTGCTGCTCACGCTCAAGCGGCGCGGCCCCGACCTCGGCATGACGCTGTTCTACGAGAACGAGCTCCTCGACGCCGGCGCGGACGGCGAGCTGCTCGACGACCCCACACGCATCGACGCCTTGCTCACCCTGGGCGGCGACGGCACGATGCTCCGCGGCGCCCGTCTCGTTGCGGGCCGACAAATCCCCATCCTTGGCGTCAACCTCGGGCGGCTTGGGTTTCTCACGGCCTGCGCAGGTGGAGAGCTCGAGAGCGCGCTCGAGCGGTTCTCCCAGGGCGACTATACCGTGCAGCACCGCATGGCGCTCGAAGCGCGCACGTCGCGCGCGCAGAACGACCGGCGGCGCGCGCTCAACGATGTGGTGCTGCACAAGGGCGGATTCGCACGCGTCGTGCACCTGCGCGTCTCCGTGAACGGGGAAACGATAGGCGCGTTCGTCGCCGATGGCCTCATCGTTTCCACGCCAACCGGATCAACGGCGTACAGCCTGTCTGCCGGCGGTCCCGTCGTCGTGCCGACCGTCGAGTCCATCGTGCTCACGCCGATCTCGCCGCACACGCTCGCGGTCCGACCCGTCGTGCTGCCTCCGTCGGCCGAGGTGGTCGTGCAAGTAGAAGATGGGCCCGAAGAGCTTTTGGTGACGATCGACGGCCAGACCGGTACGACATTCGGCACCGGCGACACGCTCACCGTGCGGCGAGCGGATCGGCCGGTGCTCTTGGTGACTTTCCGTGGCGCAACGTTCTTCAGCCGCATGCGGCGCAAGCTGACGTGGGGCGGATTACGGGAGCGCGACGAGAACGACAGGTGCTGACCGAGCTGCGTATTCGCAATTTCGCGATCATCGAGAGTCTCACGCTGCCGCTCGAACCGGGGTTCAACGTGCTCACCGGCGAGACGGGGGCGGGGAAGTCCATCGTCGTCGGCGCGCTGGCGCTTTTGTTAGGCGAGCGCGCCAGTGCCGACGTGATCCGCACCGGCGCCGACAAGGCGACGGTCGAGGGCGTCTTCGACGCGGGCACGCAGGGCGGCGTGCGCGCGCTGCTCGACGCGCACGGCATCGACACCGACGATGGAATGGTCGTGCTGCGCCGGGAGATCGCGGCGTCCGGCCGCACGCGGGCCTGGATCAACGATGCGGCCACGACGGCCGGTGTGCTGGCCGATGTCGGCCGCGCGCTCATCAATCTGCACGGACAGCACGAGGCGCAGTCGCTGCTCGATTCCGACTCGCAGCGCGATCTCCTCGATGCGTTTGCCGGCGCGACTGCCGCCGCCGCGGCGGTGCGCGAGCGTTTCGACGCCATGCACGGGCTGGCATCGGAGATCGAGGCGCTGCGCCGCCGCGCGGCCGACGCCGAGCGCCGCGCCGACTACCTGCGCCACGTGGCGCACGAAATCGAAGGAGCGAAGCTCTCGTCCGGCGAAGCCGAGTCGCTCGAAGAAGAGGCGCGCCGACTCGAGCACGCAGATGAGCTGCGCTCGCTCGCACAGCGCATGGCCGATCTCCTTCAACAGTCGGAGGGCGGCGTGCTGCCGGGCCTCGCCCAGTTGCAGCGGTCGCTGGCCGCCATCCAGCGCATCGATCCCGCGCTGTCGCGTCTTCAGGAGCTGTTCGACAACGGGTATTACGCGCTCGAGGAGCTCGCGCGCGCGCTGGACGACTACGCCGGCGCCGTCGATCTGGATCCCGCGCGGCTGGCGGACGTCGAGCGCCGCCGGGACGTGATCTTTCGCCTAACGAAAAAGTACGGGCCCACGGCGGCCGATGTCCTCGAGGCCGGACGGGCGGCGCGCGCCGAGCTCGATCTCGTGGACACCGCGTCGCTCGACATCCGCCAGCTCGAACAGCGGCACGCCGCGGCGCGCGAGGCGTTCACCGCCGCCGCCCGCGAGCTCACCGCGCGGCGCCGCGACGGCACGCGGCGACTCGGCGCCGAGGTCGACGCGCTGCTGCCCGAGTTAGGCATCGCGGACGGGACGTTCGGTGCGCGCCTCGTGCCCCGCGCTGCGCCCGCGGCGAGCGGCGCCGAGGACGTCGAGTTTCTCGTCGCGCTCAATGTGGGCCACGATGCGCGCCCGCTGGCGCGCGTCGCGTCCGGCGGCGAGCTCTCGCGCATCATGCTCGCACTCAAAACGATTCTCGCGCGCGTCGATCGCGTTGCGACGCTCATCTTCGACGAGGTCGACGCCGGCATCGGAGGCCGCGTCGGACTGCAGGTGGGCGACACCATGCGCCGCGTGGCCGCGCACCACCAGGTGCTCGCCATTACACACCTCGCCCAGATCGCCGCGCGGGCGCACCATCACGTGGTGGTGAGCAAGGGGGCGCGCGGCGGCATCACCACGGCCGACACGCGCATCGTCGCCAACGAGGAGCGCGTGCACGAGATCGCGCGCATGTTAGGCGGAAACGAAGACAGCGATACCGCGCTCGCCCACGCGCGCGAGCTGCTCGCCGATGCGGCCACGGTGCCGGTTGCCGCCGCGCCGGCGCCGGCGCGGGCTGCCGCCCGGCGTCAGGGTTCTCGCCGCCGCTGAGTCGAGTCGGGCACGTTGCGGTTCACCAGCCCGAGCGCCCACAGCCGCTGATAGAAGCGCAGTCCCGCAGCCCACTCGCCGCGCTCTGGCCGGTTGTTGGAGAGGGACACGGACCGGCGGTACTGGAGCGTGATCTCGAATGGATAGTTGCCGTGCCCGTTCTCGCTCGCGGCCACGGTCGAGTAGACCGCACCGATGCCGACCCATTGGTTCGTGAACTCGGATGCCGGCCCGAGCGCCGCCGCATCGAGGTGCGTCACGTTGCCCGCTGAATCGACGACGTCGAGCGTGCCGGCAAACGTGCCGGCCTGCTCGTGCTCGTACTGATAGCGCGCGCCGATGGACAGGTATTCGCCGAACGAAAAGCGCGGCGTCACGTCGATCGAATACGCGTCGCCTAACTGGCGCGTGACCTGGATCGGCGTCGCCGTCGCGTCGAACGGATCGCCCGGCGCGCCCGCACCCACGCGCAGCGCGCGCGTGTCCTGCAGATGGTGCTCGAAGCGGAGCCCAACGCTGGTCCAGAACGTGTGGCCGAGCATGAAATCCCAGAACGATCCGGCCTGGACGCCTGATGCGCCCTCGCCGGTCCCGACGCCGAATTGCTGGTTGGGCCGTTGCGGGGCGCCGGTGCCGATCACCGCGCTCGCCGTGAGTGCGCTGCGCACGTGCAGCCCGTGCTCGGCGATGCGGTCGCGTTCGCTCTGTTGTCCCAGCCACACGAACTTGAGCGTTGCCATCGTCTCGCCAATGCCGCTCCGGTCAAACGAGCGCATCGAATCCGCGACATCGCCGTGCTCCGGATCGGAGAAATACAACGCGGACTCTGTGGTGCCCACCGATGGGACCGACGCAGTGAACATCAACCGGCCCGTGATGCCGAGGTCAATCGACAACGGCGTGATCCGCGCTTGCGACCGAGTCTGAATGAGCACGCCCGGCGCGGCATCGTACTCCTGATACCACCGCGACCACGTATTCAAGAGCCCGAGACGCAGCGTGCCGCCGGGAACGGTCGTCGCATCGTCGCCGTAGCCCAACACCGATTGCGCGCCTAGCGGCGCCGCTGCGACCATCGCCGTCGCCGCCAGGACCAGCGCAACGTGCCGACGCGGACACGCGCGACGACGCGAGCGAGACGAAATGCGGTGGCGAAGTGGTGCGTCAGTCAGTGACGGAGGGGCGATTGGGTGGACAGGCGGCGTGCGCGCGCAAGTCTGTCATTACACTCCAGCATTGTCAACGTTCGGCGCGTTCGTCGCGACCTGCCGCCGTCTCGTATATTGCACGCATCGCAACGCCTGTGCACGCCGCACGGGCGCTGATCACTTGCAATGCGTGGCGCGTGAATTCGACTCCCAAGTCCGTCGTTCCGTGGCAGTTGACCGGCAATCACTGGCTCACGCTGCCGTGCATCCATCCGGCCGACGGCGCGCTGCACGCGCTCGGCGTGCTGCATCGCGGGGCACGCGCGGCGGTGGAGTTTGCCGGCGGCGCTGATTTTCTGTCGGGCGGCGGGCCGCCGCTGCTCAAGCCATCGTTGCGCATCGACGGTGTGGCGCGGGAGCTCGGCGAACAGGGGCTGGCGTGGGAGCGCGCCATGAATTGGCTGCCCACGTTCACGTGCTCGATCGACGGGCTCGTCATTCGCGGGACGTTGTTCGCGCCCTACGGCCGCGATGCCGACATCGCGGGCGCGGTGTACGCATTTGCGCTGGAAAACCGGACGGCGCGCGAGCTCACCATCGATCTGGCGCTCGACGGGGTGCTCGGACACCGGCAGCTGCGTGTGCGCACCGCGCGCCCAACGGACGATGCCCATCGCATCGCGCTCGGCGACGAAGGCGTGGTGGTGCTCGAGGGCAGTGCCCAACCGGGGCTGGCGGCGCTCGCCGTCGCGGCGGATGGCGAGAGCGTGACCGAAGTGCAGGGCGGCGACGTGCCGCGCTTTGCCGTTCGCCGCGCGCTTCGCCTCGAGGCCGGCGGACGCACCGGCGCCGCGTTTTACATCGCCGCCGGTCCCGAGCGCGATGGCGCGGAAGCCACGGTGGCCGTGATGCGCCGCCGCGGCTGGAGCGAGCTGCTCACCATGACCCGCGACGCGCTGCAGGAGCTGGAGCAGACCGTTGGGCATGACGGGATCGACCGGATCATCAATCGCAATCTCCTGTTCGCATATTTCTACGGCGCCGGACGCGCGTTGGACGACGCGCACTTCTACTTCGTGCGCTCGAGAGCGCCGTGGAACGGCCGCGGCATCACGACGCGCGATTGGGATGCGTTAGGCTGGACGCTTCCCGCGATTCAGTTGGCCGATGCGTCGCTGGCGCGCGAGCTGCTGCTGCGCGCCTGCGAGCTGCACGGCTACGCGCCGGGCAGCGGCGTGCATTATCTCGACGGGACGATGTTCGAGCCGGGCTTTTCGCTCGAGGGCGTCGCGTCGTTCGCGATCGCCACCGACCGGTACATCCGCGAGACCGGCGACGATCAGATCGTCGATGAGCCCGCCGTTGCCGACGCGCTCTATGCGTCGTGGGACGACCTGTCGGGTCGCCGCGACGAGCACGTCCCGCTCTACAGTACGGAGGTCACGCTCTCGGGCGCACCGGCCGGGCATCCCTTTACGCTGCACGGCAACGCCGTGGTGGCCCAGGCGCTCGACGTCCTCAAGCGCACGTTGGACGAAGAGAGCGCGCGCTCGGTGGAAGATCCCGAGGCCGTGCGTGCCGCGCTGCGCCGCCATTTTTCGATCGAGCGCGAGGGCAAAGTGCTGTTCGCGACCTCGATCGATCTGTCGGGCAACTCCGGCATGGATGGCGATCCGAACGCCTCACCGTACTGGCTGCCGCTCTACGATGCGGTGGAGCGCTTCGATTCGGTGTACCGGCGCACCGTGCGCGGGTTAGGCGCCGAGCCGCACGCGCTGGCCGAGCAATGCGCGCGTTTGTTAGGCCCGGATGCCGCCGCGGTGCTGCAGTGGCTGCGGCGCGCGCCGTTGGACAACGGGATCGCGGCCGAGCTCGTGGATGCCGAGGGCCGCGCCACCGGTAACGGCGGCGATGCGGCGCTCGCCGGACTGCTCGCCTGGTCGACCTGGTACGCCGTGCACGCGCTCGGCGTGCGGCCCTGATCGCCGGCGCGCCTCGCGCCGCCCAACCCAGGCACCTTTCCCGACGCCGCTCGTCTTCGTACTCTTGAGGCGCGCGCGACCCACCGCGGGCGCCGCCACTCCCACGATGGAGGACGCCCCATGAAAGTGCTCCGTGCTCCAACGTTCGTCGCGCTGCTTGCATGCGGCATCGCATCCGCCGCGCACGCCCAGGGCTTTCAACTCAATGAAATCGGCAGTTGCTCGGTCGCGCGCGGATTCGCCGTGGCCGCGTCGCCGTGCAAGGATCCATCGAGCATTTACTGGAACCCGGCGGCGACGGCATCGCTGGAAGGATGGACGATCTACGCCGGCGCCGCGGCGGTGCAGCTTGGCGGCGAGTTCACAGCCGACACGTCGCGGCGCGTGTCGAAGAGCGATGCCCCGATTGCCCTGGCGCCGCACCTGTTCGTGAACTACGGCTCGAAAGACGATCGTTGGGCAGCCGGCATCGGTGTGTACGTGCCCTACGGACTCACGTCGCAGTGGCCTGGGGACTTCTCGGGCCGCTTCGAGGCGCTCAAGGCGTCGCTCATGTCCGTTTATTTTCAGCCTAACGTTGCCTACCACTTTGCGCCCGGTTGGGAGGTGGGCGGCGGCCCCGTGTTCGGCTACTCGCACGTCGAGCTGCGGCAGTCGCTCGACCTCGCCCAACAATTCGCCGCGCCCGGCCTCACGTTCGGGCAGCTGGGCGTCGCGGCGCAGACGGAATTCGCGCGCGCCAAGCTGTCGGGCAGCGGCACGGCAGTCGGCTTCAACGTCGGCGTGCACGGCTCCATTGGCGCCGATTGGGACGTCGGCGCCCGCTACCTCTCGCGGCTCGACTTCCACTATGACAACGCCGACGCGACGTTCTCGCAGGTGCCGACCCACCTCGTGCTCGCCGCGGGCAACCCGCTCAATGCGCCGCCGGGTACGCCGGTCGACGCCATCCTCGCCACGGAGTTCGCTCCCGGCCAGCCGCTCAGTGCGCAGAAAGTGTCGACGCGCATCAAGCATCCCGCGCAGTTCCAGGCCGGCATCGCCTATTCAGGCTTGGTGACGACGCGCCTCGAGGGCGACGTCGAGTGGACGCAGTTCTCGGATTTCGACCGGCTGCCGATCACGTTCAGCGGGCCGGCGAGCGGAGAAGACCGCACGCTGATCGAGAACTACGAGAACTCCTGGTCGATCCGTCTCGGCGCCGAGCACGCGTTCCCGGTCGGCATCAAAGGCCGGTTAGGCTTCTCATACGTGAAGACGCCGGCGCCCGATGTCACGGTGACGCCGTTGCTGCCCGACATGAATCGCCGGAACTACTCGCTCGGCCTCGGCGTCCCGCTGTCGCCGCGATACACGCTCGACGCCGCGTACCTCCACGTCGACACGAGCGGGCGCCGCGGCCGCATCGTGGATCCCGCCGGCATCGCCGTGCCTACGTTAGACCTGAACTCGGGTTTCTACACGCTCGAGGCGAACGTGCTGTCGCTCAGCATCCGCGCCAACTTCTGACGCCGACCACGCACACGGGAGAATCATCCATGTCTCGAGAGCGGAATCTCGTCGCCGGCGCGGTCGCACTCCTGGTCGCCGCAGGCGCCGCCTGCAACACCACCAAAGACCTCGTCGTACCCAAGCCCCCGGTCGATCCGTTGTTCGCGAGCTACGTCTCGCTCGGCAACAGCCTCACCGCCGGATTTCAGTCGGGCGGCATCAACGACTCCACGCAGCGGCAAGCCTACCCGGTGTTGCTCGCGCGGCAGATGAACACGCCCTTCACGGTGGCCAGCCTTGCCAACCCCGGCTGCCCGCCGCCGATCGACAGTTTTCCGGAAGGCACGCGCGTCGGCGGCGGCACGTCGACCACGTGTTCGTTCCGATCGCAGGTTGCCGGAGTCGCCGTGCTGAACAACGTGGCCGTGCCCGGCGCCGCCTCGTTCGATCCGGCGAGTCCGATCGGCACCGGCGGCGGCGGTCCGCTGACGACGTTCATCCTCGGCGGCAAGACGCAGGTGCAGCGCGCGTTAGACGCAAAGCCGACGTTCGTGAGCATCTGGATCGGCAACAACGATGTCCTCCCCGCCGCGCTGAGCGGCATCCTCGACTCGGTGCCTGGTGTGTCGCCGGGCGTGACGACCGAGGCGGCGTTCGAGCAGAACTACAACGCGATGATGACCGGCCTCGCCGCCGGGACGACGATCAAGGGCGGCATCCTGATCGGCGTGGTGAACGTGTCTAACGCACCGATCTTCTTCCCGGCGCCGGCGCTGTTCGCGCCCGGCGTGCTGCCGGAGCTCGAGGCGGCGGTCGGCCATTCGATCACCGTCGATACGAGCTGCACGCCGACCACCCAGTCGGTGATCAACTTCGAGCTGCTCGAGTCGATGCGAGCGGGCACGGCGCCCGACACCATCGCCTGCCACGCGCTCGCCAATCACGCGAACGGCCTCGGCGAGGTGTTTGTGTTAGACGCGACCGAAATCGCCGCCGTGACGCAGGCCGTCGCCGGATACAACGCATTCATTCAGCAGACCGCCGCGAACAAGGGTTGGGCATACTTCGATCCGAATCCCACGCTCGAGCAGCTGCGCGAGAGCGGACAGATTCCCGTGCTGCCCGATGTCACGCAACCCACGAAAGCGTTCGGCGATTTCATCTCGCTCGATGGCATCCACCCGGCCGCGGCCGCGCACGTCGTGTTGGCCAACCTGATGATTCAAGCGATCAACACGCAGTACAGCACGACGATTCCGACACTGCCATCGCCGTGACGGACGGCGCTCTCGCGCACAGGCGGCGCGCCGCCGCGTCCTCTTGTTCGACCGCGAGGCTTGGGCTAGCTTTGTGGCGACTGCGGGAATAGCTCAGTTGGTAGAGCACAACCTTGCCAAGGTTGGGGTCGCGGGTTCGAGTCCCGTTTCCCGCTCTCCACGATTCGTGCGACTTGATCACAGGGACATGCGGCGCCCAGCCGGTGTCCCTGTGTTGTTCCAGGGTGCTCGAGCGAGCCCTTGGCCCGGGTGGCGAAACGGCAGACGCGAGGGACTTAAAATCCCTTTCCCCTAGCGGGGAGTGCGGGTTCGATTCCCGCCCCGGGCATGCTTCCACGTTAGGCGAAGTAATTATCGCCGGCAAGGCCGGGGGCCTTAGGATCTGAGCCGCTCCAAAGAGGCTGATCGCGAGAAAGGAGTTTCAACATGCGATCCGGCTCGACGACTTTGTTACTGCCGACGAGAGTCTAGCACAAATCACACACGCCGCGCCCATGCGAGGCCCAGGCCACCAGCGAAGGCGATACGCAATATTCACGAGGCGAAGTGGTTGGAGTACGACAGCGTTATTGTCATGCCCTGCGACGCCATGACGTTTCCCGACAAGCGAGATGCAACGTGCCTCCTTTACGTTGCACTCAGCAGGGCCAACAAGCGGCTGCTGTTGGTCTGTCCCGTGCGGATCCAAGCCCCTTGCTTGCGATCGAATTTCTGCTGACAGCAAGGCGATTGGTCGGGATCTGGGTTGCCATTCTTACTGGTTGACGGCCTCGCCTTTCCACGGCTCGCCGGGCAACAGCTCGATGAGACGCGAAGAAACGATAGCGGCCTCTCCGGCGGTGTCCCAAGGACTTTCTTGAAGAGCGAGCAATGGTCCGATATCCGCGTGAAACTCGGGATCACGAAGCTTCAGGAAGAGATTCTCTTGAAATTGCGCGCGGGTAACACTCTTGTCTTGCTGCCGCAGGTATTCAGAGAAGGCGGCGACGATGCGGCGTGGATCCACCGCAGAATGTTTTAGCGCGACTGCCAAGTCGAAAAGATCGCGCCCCTGTTTCCGTTGATAGTGCGCCCGCATCTTCGTGCCGAGCAATTCGTCGAGTTCGTACGTGTGAATGCTGCAGGCGCCTTCATACCAGCGTGAATTCACCGCGAAGGGAATTTCCTCCAGACCGAATACGGAAAAATGCTCACGCGTGTTCGTTTCGACTTTCAGTCGCAGCGGAATTGGCGGGGCATCCTCGGAGTTTATTCTGTAGACGAACGTGATGCGTCCGTCCGTCTGCTTCCATTGCGGTTTACCCAGCCACGGATTGAGCACATCGCGCAGGGCATCCATCATCGGTCCAGCCGCCTCGCGCCGGGTCTGAACGAGATCGATGTCCTCTGAATATCGCGCTGCCGGTTTCAGGTGAAGCTTGTACAGGGCGGTTCCGCCACGGAACGCGAGAGCATCGTGCAACAGAGGATTCGAGAAAATCTCGACCAGGGCTCGACTGATGATGAGGTCCTGCTCGACCTGAAAATCCTGCGGCCATGGCGCGTGTTCGCGCCATTCAAGGATGAAGTCGCGCGGGATCACAGATCGACCTCCGCCCGTGCGTTGACGTAGACCTTCCAGTCGACGTTTCTCGATGCTTTGCTGTACGGTGCGCCAGGCAAGAGAGGAACCGGCTCATGCGCGCGCGCGCGCACGAGTTTCTTTAAGTTCTCCGTCTTGTCCGCAGCACCGACCTGATCGAGCACATAGCCAAGACGTTGAAGCCAGGGGACGGGAGCCGTCGCTGCGGCCAGCGGGAGCTTCTTTGAGTCGATCCGTTCTGCGAGTTCTGCCAGCACCGTCGCTACCTGACTGAGGCCGCCGGCCTGGCGCTGATAGCCAATGAGATCGATCGCCGTCGCTTCGGGCGTCGAAACCGCGACGGAACCGCGCGGCGTGTTGAGTTTCTGCACGGGCACACCGGCGATTTCTTTCCTAACAATGAACTTGACCCGCACGCTGCCGCAGGCGATCCGCCGCCTCGGTTTTTTGACGAACACCTGAAACTCCATCGGACGCTGGTGCGCGGCGCCGTGGAATTGCGCCGCCGTCAGAAGCCCCGCGTAGTAAGGGAGCTTGAGACGCCTCATCAGGTCAGGAATGAATTGATCCGCGGGCAGGCACCCCAGGGATCGATACTCAGGCGGAAGGATGAGGTAGAAGCCCCGCGCTGGCGAAACGACGCGTTTTTGACGGGCGAGGCGGCCCAGCGCTACCTTCAAAGCAGGCGGAGAGATACCGAGTGCTTGAAGAGCTTCTGACGTGCTAAAGCTGTACCGGCTGCTGGCTGACAGGCGGTCTAGAAAATCACGAGCGTTGGGCTTGGCTGCTGCCGGTTTCATTCTCCTAAGGTAACACTTTTAGTTACTTTACGCGAACGATCCCGGTGAAACTGGCTGCGGGATGGCTAAAATAGCTAGAGATAGACAAAGGGACTTAAAATCCCTTTCCCCTAGCGGGGAGTGCGGGTTCGATTCCCGCCCCGGGCATGCAACGCCGCGCCACGCGCGCCGGTCGGTCTGCCGTTCGCCGCGCCGTTAGGCAGCCCGCGCATCAGTACGACGACCGGAGATCGTACGTGCAGGTGTCGAAGTTGCGCGAGACCCGCACGATCGAGTGCTTGAAAATCAGCTTGATGTCCTCGGCGCAGCCTTCCCGGATCGTGAATTGTTCCGTCTCCCCCGGCGTAATCGTCGCGTCGTCGCCGAGCAGATCCGGCCCCCACGTGTCGCGGTCGACGCCGCTGATGTGCGCCTCGATGATCGTGTGCTCGCCGCTGTTCATGATTTTGAGCATGTGTTCGTGCTGCCCCGTCGACGCCGTCGTTGCTGCCAACAGCAGAACGGACAACGACGCGAACCGACCGAGGCGTGCTGCGTGGGTGCTGCCGGTTGTGCGGTGCATGGAAGGTCTCCTCGGGTCGCGTGTGCAGCGCGACAGCCGGTCTCGAGGCCCCATTGCCCCGGGAGCGGCACGCCGCGGCACCGCGCTCTCCCCACGTTGCGCAAATTCCCCGTGATTTCCTTCACGCGACACGAGGCGTGTCGAGCGTATCGCGACCCGTTCGCGGCGGCTCAGAGCGACGTCGGGAAGGTCTCGGGCATGGTGTGTCGTGAATCCGAGAACGACGGCCTCGGCCCCAAAGTGTTGGCCGACTAACTGGCCCACGTTGAGCTCGCCGCCCGAACCGAGCTCCGTCGCGCGCGCATCGCCGACATGTGAGTTGTGCGCCCAAACCACCACCTTCGACCGACCGCCCGACCGGCCCAGGAACGACGCCAGCTCGTTCAGCGTGTCACTCATGTGTTGGTCGCGCAGATTCCACGATGAGACCCGGCTGCCGAACATCGCGCGATAATACCGCTCGGCGTTCCGCACTACACGGGCGTTCTGCTCCGTGAAAAAGAGACTATCCGGCGACACACCTCCGTCGTGGCGCGCGTAGTCGGCCGCCGAGCGGCGGAGGTCGACGAGCTGGGCCACCACCGCGTTCTCGCACGATTGCGTTAGGCCGTAGGTCGCCGCGTAGCCGTAGGCTTGCGGGTCCTCGCCGAACTGGTCGAAGCACGCGTAGCGGTACCGCGCGCGCCGGGCCGCCTCGGGATCGACGACGCGCAGGTAGTCCAGCACCGCGGCCATCGATGCATGCAGACTGTACAGGTCGAGTCCGTAAAAGCCGACGCGTCTCGCCTCATCCGGTTGCTCGTCGTTGAACCGCGAAGCCAGCCGATGAAGTCGAGCACATCGGCGTTCCGCCACATCCACTGCGGGAAACGCTCGAAGCCCCTCAGGGCCTCGGTCGCGTCGACATCGCCGCCGGTGCCGCGCACGTAGCGATTCACGCGATAGGCGTCGGGCCAGTCGGCCTCGGCCGCGACGGCGGCAAAGCCACGGTCGCGAATGAGGCGCTTCGTGATCTCGGCGCGAGTGCGGTAGAACTTGTGCGTCCCGTGCGACGCTTCGCCAATGAGGACCACGCGAGCGCCGCCGACGAGGGACAGGATTGGCTCGAAGTCGACTTCCGCGCCCGTGAGCGGATGCGCGGCATCGAGTATGAGCCGAGCGAGCGAGCCGGTGGCGCGAGTCGTCATGGAGCTTCAGCAGCCGGAACCTGACCTGACCGTCATCAGTAAAGTTCGCGCCTCGCTGCTGATCTCAGTCAGGCACGTTACCGAACGTCGCGAGTCGCCGACGCCGTGGTTGAGACTTGGAGGCCGACCCACTGATTTCGACGGTTGTCCGCTCCGATGGCACATGCCGTGCTACAACAACCAGGAATCGCAATACGCTTGGCGCTTGGTGTGCTCGCCGCGGGATGGAGGGATGTGTGGCGGCGCAGCCTAACGCTGGACCGCCGCGTTGGTGTGGCTGCCGACATGCTCGAGGATGTGGGCGAGCGCCTCCGCGTTGCTGATCTCGCCGCTTTTCGCACCGTAGAGCAGCGTGACGCGACCTCGCCGCGCCCGCTTCGCCAGCGCATCGAGCACAGCCTGCGCCTCTGCGTTGTCGAGCTCCTGCCGATAGCGACGCTGAAATTCCTCCCACTTCGCAGGATCGTGGTCGTACCAGTGCCGAAGCTCGTTCGACGGCGCGATAGCCTTCGCCCACTCGTCCAGATGTGCCGCGGTCTTACTCACACCGCGCGGCCATAGGCGATCGATCAGCACCCGATAACCGTCACGCTCGCCCACCGGCTCGTAGATCCGTTTCGTCACGATCATGGTGATTCTCCGTGCAGAGTCTCCATCCGCTCGTGCTCCGCTCTCGCGAATTGTACCGCGCCGCACTGGTCGGATCGCGTACATCGCCACCCGCTCGCGTCGAGCGACACGACATGTGTGCACTCGCCGTGCGCCTCAAACCGCTCGACGAGATACAACCGCAACAGATTCGTGACGCGCCCGTTGGACGCGCACTCGTCCGGCGTCCACATGCGCATGAGCCTCGTACACGAGGCACCGTCAGAGGGAGAATCGCTCGCCCTCGAGGGCAGTGCAGCACTCACACGAGCGTGCGGCGATACGCCGGCATGCGAGGGCGGTGCCTCACGCAATGCCTTACGGGCCCCGCAGCAGACGTGGACTAACGACGACGAAATGGTATCGTAAAGCGACGTAACCATCTTCCAGGTGAAGTATGTTGATATTCATTAGGAAGTGCTGTAGTGCCAATGTGTTGTATATATAGAGATCAAGTGCAACCTGAATGTTGATTACTGGTTAGCTTCGGCATCTCTTCGGCTCTTGCAACCATACGAACTTTTCCTCCGGCTGTCAACGCAGCCGCCTCGTGCACTTGTCAGAACTCCGTCATCGCCGAGCGTGAATCGATGGCGTGCACAGGGTAACGCCACGTGCACGAGAGCGCCGTAGCATAGCATTGCACGTCGGACTAGTTTGTTGCGCCATGACCGACGTCGTCGCGCTCGCCGCCGAGCTCATGGCAATCGAGTCGCCGTCCGGCGACGAGGGACGCGCCGTCGATTTCGTCGCCCGATGGCTCGTCGCGCGGGGATGGAACGTCACCGTTCAGGAGGTGACCAAGGGCCGCGGAAACGTTTGGGCCTCGCGCGCCGGCGGTGGCGTCACCCTCTCGACCCACCTCGACACCGTTCCGCCCTTCATCCGCCCGACGCTCGAGGGAGACCATCTCCAGGGTCGCGGCGCCTGCGATGCGAAGGGCATCGCCGCCGCCATGCTTGTGGCTGCCGATCAACTCGCCGCCGATGATGAGCATCGGGTCGATCTGCTGTTCGTAGTCGGCGAAGAGCGGGGCTCCGACGGGGCTCGCGCCGCCAACCAGCTCCCCGCGACGAGCCGCTTTCTGATCAATGGCGAGCCTACCGAGAGCACGCTCGCGTCCGGGGCGAAGGGATCGTTGCGCATTTATCTCAGGACCTCTGGAATTCCCGCACACTCCGCGTATCCGGAGCTCGGCCGGTCGGCCATCGAGCCGATGCTCGATCTGCTTCCAACGTTGCGTACGCTCGACCTGCCGCGCGATCCAGTGTTGGGCGAGACGACGGTCAACATCGGAACGCTCCGCGGCGGCACCGAGGCGAACATCATTCCGGATCGCGCGGACTGCGAGCTCATGTTTCGCCTGGTGGGAGACGTCGAGCCCATCAAGCGCATGATCGAACGATGGGCGGACGGCCGTGCCGAGATCCAATACGGCTCGCACATTCCGGCGATGCGCTTTCACACCCTTCCCGGGTTTCGCTCCGCGCCGGTCGCGTTCACGACCGACATTCCGTTGTTGCCGCGCTGGGGCACGCCGCTGTTGTTCGGGCCCGGCTCCATCCACGTCGCGCATACGCCGCGCGAATTCATCGACGTGCGCGAGTTGCGCGCGGCCGTCGATGCCTATGTGCGCATCGTGCGCGCGCTCCTCGCGTGACGAGCGCCGCGCAGGGCGCGCTGCCCCGAGACCGGCGCATTCCGGTTGCCGTGTTAGGCGCGACCGGTGCCGTCGGGCAGACGTTCGTGCGGCTGCTGCAGAACCATCCCTGGTTCGAGGTGCGCTCGCTTGCCGCGTCCGAGCGCTCGGCCGGTAAACCGTACGCCGAGGCGGCCCACTGGTTAGGCGGCGAGATGCCGGCGCGCGTCGCATCGCTCCCCATGGCGCCGTGCGATCCCGCGTGCGTCGACGCGCCCCTCGTCTTCTCCGCGCTCGACGCCGCGGCGGCGGCCGATGTGGAAGCCGCGTTTGCCCGCGCCGGACGGTTCGTGCTGAGCAACGCGCGCACCTATCGCCTCGAGCCCGATGTTCCGCTGCTCATCCCCGAGGTGAATCCCGATCACCTCGCGCTCATCGACCGCCAGCGCGCTCGCCGCGGTTGGTCCGGCGCGATCATCACGAACTCGAATTGTTCGACGATGGTCGCGGCGATGGCGCTGGCGCCGCTCCATCAGGCATTCGGCGTCTCCAGGGTGTTCGTGACGACGCTCCAGGCGGTATCCGGCGCCGGGTATCCCGGCGTGCCGTCGCTCGACATCCTCGGCAACGTGATTCCGTACATCGGCGGGGGTGAGGAAGAGAAGATCGAGACGGAGACGCTCAAGCTGCTGGGTTCGTTAGGCGGGGACGGCGTCGTGCCGGCGCCGATGGTGGTCAGTGCGCAGGTGACGCGCGTGCCGGTGGAGCACGGACACACGGTCTGCCTCGCCGTCGGGCTCGCACGATCGGCTGATCCCGACGCGGCGGTTGCGGTCTACGAGGGATGGCGCGGCGCCGTCGTCTCGCTGGGCCTGCCGTCGGCGCCGGTGCCGCCGATCGTGGTGACGCGCGACGTCGACCGTCCGCAGCCGCGGCGCGACGCCGATGCCGGCGCCGGCATGCGGATCACGATCGGCCGGGTCCGCCGCGACCCGATTCTCGATCTGCGGCTGGTTGCGTTAGGCCACAACACGATCCGCGGCGCCGCCGGCGCGTCGGTGCTCAACGCCGAGTTGCTCGTGGCGCGCGGACTCCTCGGCGCGTGATCGTCGTCAAGTTCGGCGGCACGTCGGTGGCCGACGCGGCGGCGATCGCCCGCGCCGCGGCCATCACGCGCAGCCGCGCGCCGCGCCAGCCGGTGGTCGTCGTGTCCGCGCTCGCGCGTGCGACCAACGAGCTGCTCGCCGCCGCCGAGCAGGCGGCGCAGGGGCAGTTGATCGTCGCGCTGCGCGGCATCGAGGGCTTGCGGGAGCGGCACCTCGCCGAAGCGGAGGCGCTGTTAGGCGACGGCGGCGACGCCGACGATGTGCGGGGCGAGCTGAGCGCGATGTGCGACGAGCTCGCCAGCCTTTCGGAGGCGCTGTCGGTGCTCGGCCACCTCACGCCGCGCAGCCTCGACGCCATCGCCGCCTACGGGGAGCTGCTGTCGGCGGCGCTCGTCCACGCCGCGTTCCGGCGCTACGATCTGCCCGTCGAGCTCGTCGACGCGCGCGACGTGATGGTGACCGACGAATTGCATACGCGCGCCGTGCCCGATTTCGACGCGATCACCGAGAGCGCCCGTCGGGTACTGGCACCTATGTTGTCGCACGGCCGCGTGCCGGTGGTGGGCGGGTTCATCGGCCGGTCGCCGGCCGGCGTCACGACCACGATCGGCCGCGGCGGCGGCGATTTCAGCGCCGCGCTCCTCGGCGCGGCGTTAGGCGCGGACGCCATCGAGATCTGGACCGATGTCGACGGCATGCTCACCGCCGATCCGCGGATCGTGCCGGGTGCGCGCCTGATCCAGGAGATCCGGTTCGACGAAGCGGCGGAGCTCGCCACGTTCGGCGCGAAAGTGCTGCACCCGAGCACGATCGCCCCGGCCGTGCAACGCGGCATCCCGGTGTTCATCTTCAATTCGCGACGGCCGGAAGGGCGGGGCACGCGCATCACCGCCGACGCGCCCCGCCGCGCCGTGAGCGCGATCGCCGGCAAGGGCAACGTCACGGTGATCAGAGTCAACTCCTCGCGGATGTTGCTTGCGCCCGGATTTCTGCGCACCCTGTTCGAGGTGTTCGAGCGCCACCATACGTCGGTGGATGTCGTGGCCACGTCGGAGGTGTCGGTGTCGGTCACCGTGGATGATCCCGCGCGGCTGGACGCGCTGCTCGTCGACCTGCGCGCGTTAGGCGACGTGTCGATCGAGCGCCAGCGCGCGGTGGTGGCGATCGTCGGCGCCGGCCTGGGCGGCGACAGCACCACCATGGCGCGCGCGCTGGCCGCTCTCCACGGCATGCGCGTGCACATGATCTCGCTCAGCGCCACCGAGATCAACCTCACCATCATCATCGACGCCGAGCGGTTAGGCGACGCCATGCGCGCCCTCCACGCCGAGTTTTTCGACCGCCGCCCGGAGGCCGCGTGAGCACCGCGCGGCTGGCGGTCATCGGCCACGGCCGGATGGGGCGCGCCATCGAGGACCTGGCGGCGGCGCACGGCTGGACGGTCACCGCCGTGATCGATGCGGGCGCGAACCACGACGGTGCCGGCATCACCGCGCGCTCGTTGGGCAACGCCGACGCCGCCATCGAGTTCACCACCGGCGGCGCCGCGCCCGCCAACGTGCGCGCGTGTGTGCGCGCCGGGTGCCCGGTGGTCTCCGGCACCACGGGCTGGGATGCGGAGCGGCCCCGGGTCGAGGAAGACGTGCTCGCCGGCAACGGCGCGATGCTGTGGTCGCCTAACTTTGCCATCGGCGTCAACCTCTTCTGGCAGGTGGCCGAGCTGGCCGCGCGGCTCGCCGGCCGCGCGAAATCGTTCGACGCCCACATCGTCGAGATGCACCACGCGGCGAAACGCGATGCGCCGTCCGGCACCGCACTCGCCCTCCAGCGCCTCGCGTCGACGGCCTTCGGAAGCGACATTCCGGTGAGCAGCGTGCGCGTCGGCGCCGTCCCCGGCACGCACGAGCTGCTGCTCGACGCCGCCTTCGAACAGATTCGCGTGGTCCACGAGGCGCGCGATCGCCGGGTGTTCGCGCAAGGCGCGCTCCTGGCCGCGCGCTGGCTCGTCGGCCGCCGCGGCGTGTACACGATGCGCGACTTTCTTCTGTCCGAGGGACCATCAGCATGACGCCTGCGACGCGATTCTTCGGCTGCGGCACTGCGCTCGCCACGCCGTTCGCCGCCGATGGCGCGATCGATGAAGGCGCCTTACGGGCGATCGTCGATTGGCAAATCGACGAAGGCGTACACTTCCTCGTGCCGTGCGGATCGACCGGCGAGGCCGCCACGATGAGCGTGGCCGAGCACCGTCGCGTGGTCGAGATCGTGGTCGACCAAGCGCGCGGTCGCGTTCCGGTCGTCGCGGGCGCGGGGTCGAACGACACGCACAAGGCCATCGCGCTCTCCGCCGAGATGCGCAAGGCGGGTGCGACGCACCTGCTGCACGTGAGCCCGATGTACAACAAGCCGCCGCAGCGCGGCATCATCGCCCATTTCCGCGCGATCGCCGACTCCACCGACCTGCCGCTGATCGTGTACAACGTGCCCGGCCGCACGGGGAGCAACATCGACGCGCGGACGACTCTCGCGCTGGCCGAGATTCCTTCGATCATCGCGGTGAAAGAAGCCTCGGGGAATCTCGGGCAGATCATGGACATCATCCGCGATCGGCCGGAGCGTTTCTCGGTGTTGTCGGGCGACGACTCGCTCACCCTGGCGGTGATGGCCGCCGGCGGAGACGGCATCATCTCCGTGGTGTCGAACGCGACGCCGAAGCCGATGGCGAGACTCGTCGAATGCTGCCGCTCCGGCGACTTCGCCGCGGCGCGCGCCCTCCACGAGCAGCTCACGCCATGGATGCGGGCGGCCTTCATCGAGTCGAACCCGATTCCGGTCAAGGCGGCCCTGGCGATGCTCGGCCGCGCGCGCAACGTGCTGCGGCTTCCGTTAGTCCCGCTCCGCGAGGAGCTCGCGCCCGATGTGCGCGCGGCGCTCGTGACCGCGGGGGCGCTCGCATGAGCTATGCGATGCCGTTCCCCGACCTGGCAGTCGTGCGCCAGCGCATCGGCGAATTCGCCGAGACGCCCGCCGCCGACATGCCGGTCGATGACGTGGAACGAACCGTCACCGCGCTGCTCGGCGCGCTCGAGCGGGGCGAAGTGCGCGCGGCGGAGCGCGGCGAGGATGGCGTGTGGCGCGCCGTCGCCTGGGTGAAGCAGGGCATCCTCCTCGGCTTTCGCGTCGGCCACGTCGTGGACATGTCGTTAGGCGGCAAGTCGTCGTTTCGCTTTTTCGACAAGCACCTCTATCCGGCGCAGGCGATCCAGCAGTCGCAGGGCGTCCGCATCGTGCCCGGCGGCTCGACCGTGAGGCGCGGCGCGTTTCTCGCCAAGGGAGTCGTCTGCATGCCGCCGATGTACGTCAATGTCGGCGCCTGGGTCGGGACCAACACGATGATCGACTCGCACGCGTTGGTTGGTTCCTGCGCGCAGATCGGCGCGCGCGTCCATTTGAGCGCCGCGGCCCAGATCGGCGGCGTGCTCGAACCGGTGAACGCCGCGCCGGTGGTCATCGAAGACGACGTGTTCGTGGGCGGCAACACGGGTGTGTACGAAGGCACCGTGGTCCGGGAGGGCGCCGTGCTCGCCGCCGGCGTCGTGCTCACGCGCGGCGTGCCGGTGTTCGACGCCGTGCGCAAAACGACCTATCGGTCTAACGGAGACGCGCCGCTCGAGATTCCCGCCGGCGCCGTCGTCGTGCCGGGCACCCGCCCCATGGCCGGCGAATGGGCCAAGGCCCTCGGCCTGTCGGTGCAGGCGCCGGTGATCGTGAAATATCGCGACGCGGGAACCGACGCCTCCACCGCGCTCGAGCAGTTGCTGCGATGACATCGGCGACGCGTGCGCGACGGCCGGTTGCGATCGTCGGACTCGGCTGCATAGGCGGCTCGCTCGCACGGGCGCTCACGGCGCAAGGCGTGGATGTGCGGGGGTGGAGCACGTCGACCAGCGATCGCGAGCTGGCCGCGGAGGCGGGCATTCGCGTTGCGGGCGGCGCGTCGCCGCTCGCGGAGCTGTGCGAGGGCACGACGTCGGTGGTGCTCGCGGTACCGTTCGGGCGGATCGCCGAGGTGGCGAGCGCCGTGCTCGAGGTGGCGCTGCCTCCGACGCGCATCTTTCACGTCGGCGGCCTCCAGCGCCGCGAAGCGTTAGGCACGGACGAGGCGACTTGGCACGGCGTCGTGGGCACGCATCCGCTCTCCGGGTCGCACGACCACGGGTTTGCGGCGTCGCGCGCCAACATGTTCGTGGGCGCCACCGTCTGCATCGAAGATCGGCTCGACCTGCGCGGGCGCCGGGCGGCCGAGTGGCTGTGGCGCACGGCGGGGGCGCATCGGATCGACTATCGCCCCGCGCCCGACCACGACCGGTTGATGGCGTGGGTGAGCCACCTGCCGCAGCTTACCGCGACCGCGCTCGCGCACACGATGGCCGCCGCCGATGTCGCCCCGGCGTCCACGGGCTCGGGCGCGCGCGACACGACGCGCCTGGCCGCGACTCCGTTAGGCGCCTGGCCGCTGCTGCTCCGCGGCGCGCCGGATGAGCTGCGTGCGGCGTTGACCCAGCTCGAAGCGGCCATCGCGACGCTCCGGCGGACGCTCGACGCCGGCGACGAGAAGGAGCTGGCCGCAATCTGGGAGCGCGCGATGAACTGGCGGCGCGAGGCCGCTGGAGGCAACGGCGGAGAGCGCCGCGCATGAAAGTCGGCGGCGTTATCCGTGTTCCCGGAGATAAATCGCTGTCCCACCGCGCGTTGATTTTCGCCGCGCTCGGCGAGGGCGCATCGAGGATCCGGGACATTCTGCCCTCCGCCGACGTCCACAGCACGGCCAGCGTGTTAGGCGCGCTCGGCGTGCCCATCCCGCCGCTGTCGGCCGACGTGACAATCGTTGGGCGCGGCCCGCGCCGTCTCACCGCGCCGGTCGCCGATCTCGAGTGTGGAAACAGCGGCACGACCACGCGGCTCGTCGCCGGTGTCGCGGCCGCGCTGCCGTTCACGAGCCGCTTCGTCGGCGACGCGAGCCTGAGCCGGCGACCGATGCGCCGCATCGCCCAGCCCTTGCGCGAAATGGGCGCGACGGTCGATGTCGCACCCGCCGATGGGCTGCCCATGACGGTGCGCGGAGGGAATCTCCGGAGCATCGAGTGGCGCTCGGAAACAGCGAGCGCGCAAGTAAAGAGCGCCATTCTGCTCGCCGGCGTGGCCGCCGGCGTCGCGGTCACGGTGCACGAGCCCGCGCGGTCCCGCGATCATACCGAGCGCATGCTGGCTGCGTTAGGCGCGACCGTCGACGTGCGGGGGACGAGTGTCCGCCTCGCGCCCGCCGGCCGTCTCGCACCGCTCCACATGCGCATTCCGGCCGATCCCAGCTCGGCCGCGTTTCTCACGGCGTTGGCCGTGCTCGCATCAGAGGGCGAGATCAAGCTGCCGGATGTGTGTCTCAACCCGACTCGCACCGGTTTCTACGGCGCGCTCTCGCGCATGGACGCGAACGTCACGCTCGATCCGGGCGAGGCGCAGGGCGGGGAGCCGGTCGGCACGATCGTCGCCCGTCCGTCGGAGCTCGCGGCGATCGAGCTCGGCCGCGACGATGTGCCGGCGATGATCGATGAGCTTCCGCTCGTCGCATGTCTCGCGTCGCGCGCGCGCGGCGTCACGACCATCCGCGGCGCGGAAGAGTTGCGCGTCAAAGAGAGCGACCGGATCGCCACCGTCGTCGCCAATCTTCGCGCGCTCGGCGTGAACGCCGACGAGCTGCCGGATGGTATGTGCATCGAGGGCTCCGACCGGGCGCTGCGCGGGCGCGTCGTCACGCACGGCGATCACCGCATTGCGATGGCGTTCGGCGTCCTGCGCGCGCTGCCCAACAGCGCCATCGACATCGATGACACCGCGTGCGTCGCCGTGTCGTATCCGCAATTCTGGGACGACATCGCCCGCGCGATCGTCTCGTGACCGCACACGACACGCCCCGAGTCGATCGATGAGCCATCCGACGCCGCCGTACGTTCCGCGGATCCGCGATCCTCACACGCCGATCATCGTCGCCATCGATGGTCCGGCCGCGGCGGGCAAGTCGTCCACGGCGCGCTGGGTGTCGGAGCGGTTAGGCTTCTACCACATCGACTCCGGCGCACTCTACCGTGCCGCGACCGCCGCCGTGCTGCGCGCGTCGCCCGATGGCTATCAGTGGGACGAGTCCGATGTGCTCCGTGCCGCCCGACGCGTGTCGGCTCGCGACGAAGGCCGCGCATTCGTCCTGCTCGTGGATGGCGTCGAGCTCGAGCAGGACATGCGAGGCGGCGCGGTGACGCAGCACGTGTCGCGAGTCGCACAGATGCGCGGCGTGCGCGACTGGGTGAACGGGCAGGTGCGCACGCTCGCCAACGGCCGGAGCGTCGTCGTCGACGGGCGCGATATCGGCACGGTGGTCTTCCCCGAGGCGCATCTCAAAATTTTTCTCATTGCCGATCCGTGGGAGCGCGCCCGCCGGCGACTCATCCAACGGTTAGGCCGCTCGCCGGCCGATCAGGAAATCGCGGAAGAAACCGAGCGCCTCGTGCAACGCGACGCGCGCGATTCCACGCAGACGGTCCAATCCAAAGACGCCGTGCTCATCGACACCACCTACCTGACGCAGGAAGAACAGGTCGAGCGCATCGTGGCGCTCGTGAAGGTGCTCCGGTAGGGCGGACAACAGGCGGACAAGGCCGGACAGTGCCGGACAAAGCCGGATTAACAGCGAAGGGCGGACAACAGGCGGACAAGGCCGGACAGTGCCGGACAAAGCCGGATTAACAGCGAAGGGCGGACTACAGGCGGACAAGGCCGGACAGTGCCGGACAAAGCCGGATTAACAGCGAAGGGCGGACTACAGGCGGACAAGGCCGGACAGTGCCAGACAAAGCCGGATTAACAGCGAAGGGCGGACTACAGGCGGACAAGGCCGGACAAAGTCGGCAGCTCGAGGGCCAGCGCCTTCCTCTCGGGTTTCGAGGGAGGCGCGCAACGAAAGAGCCCAACGCAAACATAGAGTGCTGATGTTGTCCCGTGGTTTTCGTTGTACACGTCAGTCATGAAACACATCGGCCTCATCAGCGAAACGTTGACCGGATCGGCGATTGGCGCGTTCTACGCAGTGTATGATGAATTGGGGTCAGGGTTTCTCGAGCACATTTACGTTGCGGCGCTCCAGTGCGAGTTGTGCCGGCGCGGCCACGACGTGGCGCGGGAGACCAGTGTGCCAGTGTTCTTCCGAGGGGAGCGGATCGGGCTTCAACGCCTCGACATGGTTGTCGACCAGCAGGTAGTCGTCGAAGTCAAAGCTGCGGAGTCTGCGTTAGACTACGGCAGCAAGCAGTTGTTCAGTTATCTGCGGGCGACGCGATTCGAAGTAGGCCTTCTTTTCAGCTTCGGCGCGAAACCAATCTTCAAGCGCGTCGTGTGCCGGAACGCCTTAAAGGCGGACAAGGCCGGGCACGACCGGACAGGCGGATACGGCTGAACACCTGGCAAGAGTCGAGCGCTAGTCGACCGGGCGGACGTCCGGCTTTGTCCGGCCCTGTCCGTTTTGTCCGCCTGTCCAAGTGTGCGTGCTGCCGCGACTTGCCTGTCCAACTCTTGACCACTAGGTTTGAGGGTTCCTGCCCGGCGCGCTAGGCACCGGGCCACTTATCGTCCACTCAAACCTCGGCGCGGCGAGCGAACCGATCCGCGATCAGGAGAATCAGTCCGGTATGCCTGAACTCGAAACCGACGACACGCACGACACCGCTACCATCCGGCGCGATCACGACCGCGGAGCCCTCCGCCTCTTAGCCCACGGCGACAACCGCTGGGACGAGGACGAGTACTCGCCGGAAGAAGAAGCGCGCATGATCGAGCTCTACGCCGGGACGCTTGCGTCCATCGACGAGGGCGAGATTGTCAAGAGCAAGGTCCTGGAGATCCGGGACAACATGGTCATCCTCGACATCGGATTCAAATCCGAAGGCGCCGTGCCGCTCGAGGAGTTCAAGGACCATCCGGAATTGAAACCGGGCGACGAAGTCGAAGTCCTGCTCGAGCACCTCGAGGACCAGGAAGGCTCCGTCGTTCTCTCCAAGAAGAAAGCCGACTTCATGCGCGTCTGGGAGCGCATCCGTCAGGCATACGAGAACGACCAGCCCGTGGAAGGCACCCTCGTCAAGAAGATCAAGGGCGGCGTGGTGGTCGACCTCATGGGCGTCGACGCGTTCCTCCCCGGCTCGCAGATCGCCTTGCGCCGCGTGCCTAACATTGACGAGTTGTTAGGCCAGAAGTACGAGTTCAAGATCATTAAGCTCAACAAGCGCCGCCGCAACATCGTCGTCTCGCGTCGGGTGATCCTCGAAGTCGAGCGGGCCGGCAAGCGCGAGAAGCTGATGAAGGAGCTGCAGAAGGACCAGATTCGCAAAGGTGTCGTCAAGAACATCACCGACTTCGGGGCGTTCATCGACCTGGGCGGCGTGGACGGTCTCCTCCACATCACCGACATGTCGTGGGGCCGCATCTCGCATCCCTCCGAGCTCGTGCACATCGGCCAGGAGCTCGAAGTCAAAATCCTCGACATCGACTGGGAGCGCGAGCGCATCTCGCTCGGCCTCAAGCAGCTCCAGAGCTATCCGTGGAAGGACGTCGCCGAGAAGTATCCGGTCGGCACGCGCGTCCACGGCAAGGTGGTGTCGATCACCAACTACGGCGCGTTCATCGAGCTCGAGCCGGGCATCGAAGGACTGGTGCACATCAGCGAGATGAGCTGGACGCGCAACGTGCGGCATCCGTCCAAACTCGTGTCGATCGGCGAAGTGATCGAAGCCGTCGTGCTCAAGGTCGATCCGAACGAAGAGAAGATCTCGTTAGGCATGAAGCAGACGGAGCAGGATCCCTGGGTCGTGCTGCCGTACAAGTATCCGGTGGGCACCCGGATCTCGGGCAAGGTGCGCAACCTCACGTCGTTCGGCGCGTTCGTCGAGATCGAACCGGGCATCGATGGCCTCATTCACATCTCCGACATGTCCTGGACCAAGCGCGTCCAGCATCCGTCGGAAGTCGTGAAAAAGGGCGACACGGTGGACGTCGTGATCTTGAACATCGACGCCGAGAACAAGCGGATTTCGCTCGGACTCAAGCAGGCCACCGAAGATCCGTGGCTGCGCATCGGCGAGACGTACCCCGTGGGCATGGAGATGCGCGGCAAGGTTGCACGGCTCATGGACAAGGGCGTCGTGGTCGACATCGGCAACGACATCGAGGGCTTCGTGCCGATCAGCCAGCTGAACATGGGCAAGACCGTGGTCAGTCCGGCCGACGTCGTGTACGAGGGGATGAATCTCGACCTGCGCATCCTCGAGGTCGACCCGATTCACCGGCGCATCGTGCTCGCGGTGACGAACGTGCCGGAAGAGCAGCCGCCTCGCCCCGAGACGCCGTCCAAGGTGATCCCAATGGAGAGCGAGGAACCCACGTCTCACGGCTCGGTGCCAGCCGATCCAATGGTCTAAATCGTCCTGGCTGGTCGATTGTCGCAACGCCCCGCCGGAGCATCTGCCCGGGGGGGCGTTGTGTTCTGTCGACCGCTCAAAGTGAGCGCGTGGCCGGGTCTCCACGACGAAAGGTTCAAAGGATAACGAAAAGGATGCTAGGGATGGGGAAGATCGTAACCGTGCACGTCCAAGCATCATCGTTCACGTACCCGGTGTAGGCCACGCGCGCGAACAACGCACCTCATATCGCGTGTCAGCGATCTTCCCCATCACCCTGCATCCTTTTTTGTTATCCTTTGAACCCTTCGTCGAGGAGACCTGGTCCTCGCGCGATCAATTCTCGCAACGCCCCGCCGGATCTGCCCGGAGGGCGTCGTGTTTTGTCGACCGCTCAAAGTGCGCGCGTGGCTGGGTCCCCACGACGAAGGGTCCAAAGGATAACGAAAAGGATGCTAGGAATGGGGAAGATCGCTGCCAGGCGACATAAGGTGCGTTGTTCGCGCGCGTGGCTTACACCAGATACGTGAACGATGATGTTTGGACGTGCACGGATGCGATCTTCCCCATTCCTTGCATCCTTTTCGTTATCCTTTGAGCCCTTCGTCGAGGAGACCTAGTCCTTGGACCCTTCGTCGAGGAGACCCGGTCATCGCGCGATGAGCGCCAATTGACAAGAACTCAGTTAGAGGCACTCAGAAAACAGACACGTTGCGCAACGCGACGCCTCGGCGCTCGGCACGCTTGACGGTCGGCTTTGGCCCGAAATGAAAGAGCAGCCCGACTTGCAGCCGTGTCGCTCGCAAATAGTTGAAGAGCTGGCGAAGCGAAGCAGGAGGGAGTGCATCGCCGGCCTTGAGCTCCACGACGAGGATGTCGTCGACGATCATGTCGAGTCGTTGTCGTGCGATCTCACGACCCTTATAAGAAATCGTGACTGACACTTCGCGCCCAACGCGATGCCCGCGCTCAGCAAGTTCTTGCTCCAGAGCAGATGCGTAGACGTGCTCGAGAAACCCGTAGCCCAGGGATTTGTAGACTTCGAAGAATGCGCCAATGACGGAGTGCGTCAGCGCTATTCCCGACTGAGAATCCTCGCCGGTCATGCCACCACAGTACACGAACAAGTGAGAGGGCGCGCACCATTTGATCGCGGCCGGGTCTTTCTGTTGCAACGTGTCGCCGGGTGCGCTCCCCCCATATTCGTCTCAGGAGATAACGAAGGGATTCGAGAGACGGAGTGGATCGCAGCCGTTGCGCATCCTAGCTCAACCGTGCACCAACGTGTCCAAGTGCGTTCGAAAAGTGCTCGCCCTCGCCGCGCGACGATCCACCTCATCTCTCGCATCCTTTTCGTTATCCCTTGCGACTTCTACCGAGGAGCCACCACGCGACGGAGGCACCCAGCACCAGGCGCCCGGCACGCGTACGCTGACCGCCGCGGTTCTGTGCCTCGACTGGATGCGCGTTCGTGTGGGCACTAACTTGCGGCTCCTATGAGCATGAAAGAGAAGCTGGAGCTGCTCGAGCGGCGGAGCGCGGAAGCGGAGCAGGGCGGCGGCGCCGACCGGCTGGCCGCGCAGCACAAGAAGGGCAAGCTCTCGGCGCGCGAACGGCTCGACGTGCTGCTCGACGAAGGTACCTTTGTCGAGCTCGACCGCTTCGTCACCCACCGCTCGTCCGATTTCGGGTTGGACGGCCAGCGCGTCTACGGTGACGGCGTGGTGACGGGCTACGGACGCATCGCGGGACGGCTCGTGTACGTCTTCTCGCAGGACTTCACCGTGTTCGGCGGCTCGTTGTCCGAAGCGCACGCCGAGAAGATCTGCAAGATCATGGATCTCGCGGTGCGGAACGGCGCGCCGGTGGTCGGGCTCAACGACTCGGGCGGCGCGCGCATCCAGGAAGGCGTCGTTTCGTTAGGCGGCTACGCCGACATCTTTCTGCGCAACACGCTGGCCTCGGGCGTGGTGCCCCAGATTTCCGCGATTCTCGGGCCGTGCGCCGGCGGCGCCGTGTATTCGCCCGCCATCACCGACTTCATCTACATGGTGCGCGGGACCTCGTACATGTTCGTCACCGGGCCCAACGTGGTGAAGACGGTGACGCACGAGGACGTCACCATGGAACAGTTAGGCGGCGCCGATACGCACGCCGCCGCGTCGGGGGTGTCGCACTTCACGTTCGACTCCGAGCTCGCATGCCTGGGCGCGATCCGCGATCTGTTCCGCTTCGTCCCGTCCAACAATCTCGACGACCCGCCGCGCGGCGCCGGCACCGATCGGCGCGACCGCCGCGACGATGCGTTGTTGGGCATCGTTCCGGAAAATCCGAACAAGCCGTACGACATGCACGAAGTCGTGAAGCGCGTCGTCGACGACGGCGAGTTCTACGAAGTGCAGCGCGACTATGCGCAGAACATCATCTGCGGCTTCGCGCATCTGGGCGGCTTCAGCGTCGGCGTGGTGGCCAATCAGCCCGCAGTCCTCGCCGGCGTGCTCGACATCGCCGCCTCGCTCAAGGCCGCGCGCTTCATTCGCTTTTGCGACGCGTTCAACATTCCGCTCGTGACGTTCGAGGATGTGCCGGGATTTCTGCCGGGGACCGCGCAGGAGCACGGCGGCATCATCAAGCACGGCGCCAAATTGTTGTTCGCCTATTGCGAAGCGACCGTGCCCAAGCTCACCGTCATCACGCGCAAGGCATACGGCGGCGCCTACGACGTCATGAGCTCCAAGCACATCCGCGGCGACTACAACGTCGCCTGGCCGACGGCGGAAATCGCCGTCATGGGGCCCACCGGCGCGGTCGAGATTCTCTTTCGCCGTGAGATCGCCGCGGCGAGCGATCCGCGCGATGCGACCGACAAGAAGATCGACGAATATCGCGAGAAGTTCGCGCACCCGTACATCGCCGCCGGCCGCGGCTACGTGGACGACATCATCGACCCGCGCGACACGCGTCCCCGGCTGATCGATGCGCTCGAGACGCTGCGCACGAAACGCGATCGCAATCCGCCGAAGAAACACGGCAACATTCCACTCTGATGCCGCGTCCGAGCAGCACGCTGCGCCTGGGGGATCGCGCCCCCGAGTTTTCGCTCTGCGATGCGGCCGCAAATACGCCGGTCACGCTCGATGCGCTGCTCGAACATCGTCGCGGTGCGCTGTTGGTGTTCCACCGCGGGATGTGGTGACCCAACTGCCGCGGGCAGCTCGGGGAGCTGCGCGACCAGATGCCGCGATTCGATGCCCAACGGTTTGCCGTGGCGGTCGTCCTCGCACAGGCGTGCGACAGGATCGCCGGCGCGCTCGCGCGCTTCGGTGTCACCTATCCGTTCCCGCTGTTGGGCGATCCCGACCGGCGCGTGATCAAGCGGTACGGCGTGTGGCATCCGGTGGGCATCGCGTCGTTCAATACCGCGCACCCGGCCTCGTTCCTCATCGACGCCGCCGAGCGGCGCATCCGGTACGCGTTCGTGGGCAGCACGCAGTTCGCGCGGGCGCCGCTCGATGCGCTGGTGGCGGTCGCCGCGGCGCAGTCCGGATCAGCTGCCTAACCGACACCATCCGCCGCCTGTGTTCGACACGATTCTGATCGCCAACCGCGGCGAGATCGCGCTGCGCATCGTGCGGGCGTGCCGCGAGCTCGGCGTCGCCTCGGTGGCCGTGTACTCGGACGCCGATGCCCATGCCCCGCACGTGCTCGAGGCCGATGAGGCCGTGCGGCTCGGGCCGCCGCCGTCGGCGGAGAGCTATCTGCGCGCCGACCTCCTCGTCGCGGCCGCCCAACGCACGGGCGCGCAGGCCATCCACCCCGGATACGGATTCCTGGCCGAGCGCGAGCACTTCGCGCGCGCGGTACGCGATGCGGGGCTCGTGTTCATCGGACCGTCCGCCGAAGCGATCGCGGCGATGGGCAGCAAGACCGAAGCGCGCCGCCTCGCCATCGCCGCCAATGTCCCGGTGGTGCCGGGCACGACCGAGTCGTTGCGCGATGCCCGCGAAGCACGCGAGATCGCGGAGCGGTTCGGGTTCCCGGTGCTGCTCAAGGCCGCGGCGGGCGGAGGGGGGAAGGGCATGCGCGTGGTGCGCGAGGCCGGCGAGCTGGCGTCAGCGCTCGACGCGGCACGCCGCGAAGCGAAGAACGCCTTCGGCGACGACGCGGTGTACGTCGAGAAATACATCGCTGGGCCGCGCCACGTGGAGATCCAGGTGCTGGGCGACGCGCACGGCACCATGCTCTCGTTAGGCGAGCGCGAGTGCTCGGTGCAGCGACGCCATCAGAAGATGCTCGAGGAAGCGCCGAGCGTCGCGGTGACCCCCGAGCTCCGGCGGCGCATGGGTGAGACCGCGGTGCGCGCCGCGCAGGCGGCGGGTTACGTCAACGCCGGCACGTGCGAATTCCTGCTCGACGCCCAGGGCGCGTTCTATTTCCTGGAGATGAACACGCGGCTCCAGGTGGAGCACCCGGTCACCGAGCTCGTCACCGGCATCGACATCGTGCAGTGGCAGATCCGCATCGCGGCCGGCGAGCGCCTGCCGTTCCGGCAAGAGGACATTTCGCCTAACGGATGGGCGATCGAATGCCGGATCACGAGCGAAGATCCGGCCAACGGGTTCCTGCCGGGGACGGGCCGGATCTCGTTCCTGCGGCTGCCGTCCGGACCGGGCGTGCGCTGGGACGGGGGCATCGGCGCGGGCAGCGAAGTCGGCCTCCACTACGATCCGATGCTCGCCAAGCTCATCGTGCACGCGCCGACGCGCGACGCGGCGATTGCCCGGATGCACCGCGCGCTGCTCGAGCTCACGATCCAGGGTGTGGAGACGTCGCGCGACTTTCATCTGCGGGTGATGGAAGACGACGAGTTCCGCCGCGGCGCGATCGACATCCAGTGGTTGGAGCGGCGGCTGGCGTCGCTTACCAACGGCCGGCCGCCGGCCGAGGGCGAGATGGCGGCGATCATCGCCGCCGCGCTGTTGGCCGAGCAGGAGCGGGTGCGCCGCGCGCCATCGGTGCACGCGGGTGCGCCTAACGGAGCGGCAGTCGACGACCGCGCGGCGTGGCGCCTGGCGGCGCGCCGCGAGGGGTTGGTGGAAGGCTGATGCCGGTCGCATCGCTGCGCATCGACTCGATCGCCGCCGGCGGCGATGGCGTTGCGCGCGCCGATGGGATGGTGGTGTTCGTGCCGCGCACCGCGCCCGGCGACGTGGCGCGCGTGTCGTACGAGCCCAAGGGACGGTTTGCGCGCGGGACGCTGATCGCGCTCGAGAGCGGCTCGCCCGATCGCGTCGCACCGGCGTGCGCGCATTACGAGGGCGACCGCTGTGGCGGGTGCCAGTTGCAGCACCTGACCTACGATGCCCAACGCCGCGCCAAAGCCGACATCGTCCGCGACGCGATGGTTCGCATCGCTCGGCGCGCCGACACCGCGCCTCCGGCGGTGCGCCCTGCGCCCTCGCCGTGGCGCTATCGGCGCAAGCTCACGCTCGCGCTCCGCTCGCGCGGGCGACGGTGGACGGCCGGCCTGCACCCCTACGACCAACCGGCCCGCGTGTTCCCGCTCCGCGAGTGCCCGATTACGGAAGATCGCGTGCTCGCGGCGTGGCGCGAGGTGCTGGCGGCGTCCGACGCGCTGCCTAACGCCGCCCAGCTGCGCGGGGCTGTCCGGTTCGACGATGCGGACGCGACGTCGCTGGTGATCGAAGGCGGCGACCGCTGGACCGGCGCCCAGCGTCTGCTCGAGCAGGCGCCGGCACTGGGATCGATCTGGTGGAAGCCCGCCGGCGCGCCGCGCGCGCTGCCCGCGGCGTCGCGCGATGACCGCGCGTCCCCGGCCGCGTCGTTCGCCCAGGTGAACGCGGCGGTGGCCACGGCGCTCCAGGCGTGGGTGGTCGAGCGCGTCGCGTCCTACGACCCGGCGCACGTGATCGATGCGTACGCCGGCACAGGCCTCACGGCGCTCGCGCTCGCATCGGCGGCGCGCCGCGTCACCGCCATCGAGCTCGATGCCGACGCCTCGGCGTGGTGCGCGGCGCGGCTGCCTAACGGATCGCGCGCCGTGGCCGCGGCCGTCGAGGATGCGCTCCCGGCGGCGCTACCCGCCGACGTCGTGATCCTCAACCCGCCGCGCGCGGGCGTCGACGCGCGGGTGACGGCCGCACTCGAGGCAGCGCGCGCGTCCACGCGGGCGATCATGTACGTGAGCTGCGACCCGGCGACGCTCGCCCGCGATGTGGGCCGGCTCGCCGGCTGGCGCGTCGCGTCGCTCGAATCGTTCGACATGTTCCCGCACACCGCGCACGTCGAGACCGTGTGCGAGCTGATCCCGGAGCGCTGAGTGAAATACATCGTCGCCATGGGCGAGACGCGCGTCACCGTGGACGTCGAGCCGGATGCCGTGACGGTCACGGGCCGGCGCATTCCGGCATCGTTAGCCGACATCGAGGGGACGCCGGTCCGCATGGTCACGATCGGCGACCGCGTGCACCGCGTCGTCGTGCGACGCCGCGAATCCAAGGGGCACTACGTCCTCTGGATCGACGGATACACCTACGATGTCGAAGCGCTCGATGAGCGCACGCGCACCATTCGCGACCTGACCGCCGAAGCCACCGGCCCAACGGGGCCGCGGCCGCTCGTCGCGCCAATGCCGGGGCTCATCGTGCGCGTGCTGGTCGGGCCGGGCGACGCGGTGCAGGAGGGGCAGGGGCTCGTCGTGATGGAAGCGATGAAGATGGAGAACGAGCTGCGCTCGAGCGGCGCGGGCCGGGTGACGCGCGTGGCGGTGACGCCCGGCGCGGCAGTCGAAAAGGGCGCGATCCTCATCGAGCTGGAGTGACGGCGGCGACGCGTATTGCCCTTGCAGTTCATTTGCAATACATTGCACTGCATGAGAGACGAACAGTTGACCCTGCGCCTGCCCCACGAGCTGCTCCGCGACATCGACCGTCGTGCGCGAGCCCTCGGCGTGCCCAAGGCCCAGGTCGTTCGCGAAGCGCTTGCGGCCTATCTTGCGGCGCCCGCCGAATCGGACCCGGCGGCTCCATTGCAGGCCGTGTCGGCACTCATTGGCTCGCTGGCCCTCGACCCGCAGTCGATCGAACGCAACGAGATCGCCGCCCGCGTACGCCGCCACAATTGGCGCCCGTAGCCGTCCGCGCGTGAGTCCGGTCGAACGCGATGTGCTGTTGGACACGGGCCCGCTCGTCGCGGTGCTGGACCGTCGCGATCAATGGCACGCCGAGTGCGCGGCCGGGCTGCCCGCCGTCATCCGGCGTTGCCTAACGGTCGAAGCCGTGGTCACCGAGGCCTGCCATCTGGTCGCACGGGGCGGTGGGCCGCCGCATGCGCCGTTGGACTTCCTCCTGGCCGCCGGCATCCCGATCGTCGGCCTCGAGACCGGCGGCCACCGGCGCGCGTCGTCGCTCATGCGGCAATACCGGCGAACGCCCATGGATTTCGCCGACGCCTGCCTCGTCGCGCTCGCCGAGGCGTTGCTGATCACCACGGCCTTCACCACCGACCGCCGCGGATTCCGCGCGTACCGCCCACCACGTGGCCGTCGCTTCGAGTTGCTTCCCCGGGCGCTGAGTTAGAGCGCATCGCGTCCGTGATCATTGAGAGACGGGCCCGCCCCGCCCGCCCGCGTGGTTGGCTTCCTCGCTCTTAAAGACGGATTAGACGGATAACAGCTCGGATTTAACGGATCGCTCGGCTGCGGGAGCGGGTTCGTCTCGCCTGCCGTCAAGCCGCTGCTTGTAAACAAAAAAACTCTGTTGTTATTGACGTCGAGCGATGATTTCTCCCCCGCAGCCGAGCGATCCGTTAAATCCGAGCTGTTATCCGTCTAATCCGTCTTTCAAGAAGCGAGGAAGCCCACCACGCGCGCGAGTCTTTCTCTCACTCGGCCAGACCCGGTTCTTCGGTCCGCTTTACGTTGACAAAGCGTAAGTGCTTGCGTAGCTTACGAGTCTGTATTTCCCAGACTGGCGCACTCAATTCCGACACGCATGAAAACGTACTCCGCAACTCCGTCCGACATCGAGCACCGCTGGTTCGTCGTCGACGCCGACGGACTCGTGCTCGGACGCCTGGCGTCCGAAGTCGCGAAAATCATCCGCGGCAAGCACAAGCCGATGTTCACGCCGCACATGGACACCGGCGACAATGTCATCGTGATCAACGCATCCAAGGTGCGCGTCACCGGCCGCAAAGCCGAGCAGAAACGCTACTTCCGGCACACCGGCTACATGGGCCACGAACGCTATACGCCCTTCGCCGCCATGCTCGCCAAACACCCCGAGCGCGTCGTCGAGAAAGCCGTGTTCGGCATGCTGCCTAAAAATGCGTTGGGCCGCCAGAAGCTCCGGCTCAAGCTGCGCGTGTACCCCGATGCGCAACACCCGCACGCCGCCCAACAGCCGGTCGTGCTCAACCTCAAGAGCGAGACCGAGTGATGGCCGAGGGCACCATTCACACCATCGGACGCCGCAAGGAAAGCGTCTGCCGCGTCTACGTGCAGCCGGGATCGGGCAAGTGGGACGTCAACGGCCGCACGTTGGGCGACTACTTCCCGCGTGCGACCCTCGTGTCGTCCATTCAGCAGGCGTTCACCGCCACCGACACGCTCGGCCGCTTCGATGTGAAGGCCAGCTTGCAGGGCGGCGGACAGAGCGGACAGGCCGGCGCGCTGCGCCTCGCCGTCGCCCGCGCCCTCGTCAAAGTGGATGAAGCGCACCGTCGGAAGCTCCGCGACCTGGGACTCCTCACGCGCGACGCGCGCGCCGTGGAGCGCAAGAAGCCGGGCCGCCCGAAGGCGAGAAAGCGGTTCCAGTTCAGCAAGCGGTAGTTGTTAGGCAACCGGCTGCCCCGTTGGGCGGCCGGTATCTCTCACGCGCCCCGAGTCGGGCACTGGTGCCGGGTCTCCCGGTGGTGCGCTGGCAACGACGGACGCGGTGGACACAACCAAACAGGACAGGGGAATGACACAACCGAATCTCGAGCAGCTCCTCGAAGCCGGTGTCCACTTCGGACACCAAACCCGCCGCTGGAATCCGAAGATGCGCCGTTTCATCTTCGCCGAGCGGAACGGGATCCACATCATCGACCTCCAGAAGACGCTGCGCCAGCTCGAGCTCGCGCAGAAACTCGCCCGCGATGTCATCATGCGCGGCGAGAACGTCCTGTTCGTCTGCACCAAGCGCCAGCTCAAGGCCATCGTGCAGAGCGAGGCCGAGCGCTGCGGCGCGATGTACGTCACCGAACGCTGGTTAGGCGGACTGCTCACCAATTTCCAGACGGTGAAGCGCCAGATCAAGCGCCTCGAAGACCTCGAAGCCGGCACCGAAGAAGGCGGCGCGTTCCAGGACTACACGAAGAAAGAGCAGCTCATGATGTCTCGTGAGCGCGACAAGCTGAACAAATACCTGGCGGGCATCAAGAAAATGAAGCGCCTGCCCGGTCTCATCTTCGTGATCGATTCCAAGAAAGAGCGCATCGCGGTCACCGAAGCGAACAAACTCGGCATTCCGCTCATCGCGATCGTCGATACCAACGCCGATCCCGATCTCATCTCCGTGCCCATCGCCGGCAACGACGACGCAATTCGCTCGGTCGAGCTCATCACCCAGGCCGTCGCCGATTCCATCGCCGAAGCCCGGCGCGAAGCGCCCAAACGCCAGGAGGCAGAAGAGGAGACCGAAGGCGGCATGACCACGTACAGCAGCGATCGCGGATCCGAGCCCGCCGATGAAGGCGAGCGCCGCCGCCGCCGTCGCACGCGTCGTCGCCGGGCCAAGCCTGAGGCAATTGCCGCCCGACTCAAGACTGGCGGCGAGGAAGCACCGGGCGAAGCCGCAGAGGCGCCCGAAGAAGCCGGCGAGAGCGCCGAGGAGCAACCCGAGTGACGAGCCGGCCACTCGGCCAACGCTGTCGATAGACGGCGTGATAGAATTCATACGCCGCCGGCCCGGTGCCGGCGGCGTTTTTACGACAGCGAATCACTTGCTCGAAGGAACTGACTCATGACCACGACTTCATTCACGGCCAAGGACGTCCAGGAGCTCCGCCAGCGCACCGGTGCGGGCATGATGGATTGCAAGAAAGCCCTCGAGGAAAACGCCGGCAACATGGACAAGGCCGCCGAATTCTTGCGCGCCAAGGGCATCGCAAAAGCCGAAAAGCGCGCCGGACGCGCCGCGACGGAAGGACAGATCGGCAGCTACATCCACCACAACGGCAAGGTCGGCGTACTCGTCGAAGTGAATTGCGAGACCGACTTCGTCGCGCGAAATCCTGAGTTTAAGGAGCTCGTGAAAGAGATCGCGCTGCACATCGCCAGTGCCGCACCGGTCTCTGTGGACAAGAGCGGTGTTCCGGCCCAAGCGATCGAGAAAGAGCGACGGATCTACGAGCAGCAGGTGCGCGAGAGCGGCAAGCCCGAGCACTTGATCGGCAAGATCGTGGATGGCAAGGTCGAGGCGTACTACAAGCAGGTCGTTCTCATGTCGCAGGAGTGGATCCGCGATCCGAAGAAGACGATCGGCGATCTCGTGAAGGAGGTGTCGGCGAAGATGGGCGAAAACATCGTCGTGCGCCGCTTTGCGCGCTTCCAGATGGGCCAGGAGTAGCACGCGGTGACGACCGCGAAACCGTGCTACTCCAAAATCCTGCTCAAGCTCTCCGGTGAAGCACTCGCCGGAGAGCGGGGCATCGGATTCGATTTCGATGTGCTCGACCGGTTGGCGGACGAAGTCAAAGCCGTCGTTGCCATGGGCGTGAACGTCGGACTCGTGATCGGCGGCGGCAACATCGTCCGCGGGGCGCAGCTCTCGAAGATGGGTATGGATCGGGTCGGCGCCGACTACATGGGTATGCTCGGCACCGTGATCAACGCGCTCGCGATGCAGGATGTGCTCGAGAAGAAAAGCGTGGTGACGCGCGTGATGACGGCGATTCGCATGGAAGAAGTTGCCGAGCCGTACATCCGTCGGCGCGCGCTGCGCCACTTCGAGAAGGGCAGGACCGTCATCTTTGCGGGCGGCACGGGCAACCCGTATTTTTCCACTGACACCGCCGCGGCGCTGCGCGCCATTCAGATGAAGGCCGACGTCATCATCAAAGCAACGAGCGTCGATGGCATCTACACGGCCGATCCGAAGAAGGACCGCGCAGCGACGCTGTACGAGAAGCTGAGTTATCGCGATGTCATCGTCCAGAATCTGGGCGTGATGGATCAGACCGCGATCACGCTGTGCTCGGAGAACCATCTGCCGCTCATCGTGCTCAACATTCAACGCCGGGGCGCCGTCGCGGATGCAGTGTGCGGCGCGCGCGTCGGGACCATCGTCCAATGAGCTCCATTGCGCAAATTCTGAAAGACACGCGCGCGGGCATGGACAAGGTGCTCGAGAACTCGAAGCGCGAGTTCGGGTCCATCCGCAGCGGCAAGGCGACCGTGTCGTTGCTCGACACCGTGCGCGTGGAAGCGTACGGACAACAGATGCCGATCACGCAGGTGGCCAACGTGTCGGCGCCCGAACCACGGTTGCTCACGGTGACACCGTGGGACAAAGGTCTGACGTCGGCCATCGAGAAGGCGATCAGAGACTCGGACCTCGGCTTGAATCCGGCGACGCAGACCGGCGTGATTCGCGTGCCGTTGCCGGCGCTCAACGAGGAGCGGCGCAAGGAGCTGGTGAAGGTCGTGCACAAGCTCGCCGAAGAAGGGCGCATCGCAATCCGGCACGCGCGCACGCACGCACGCGAGCAGACGAAGAAGCTCGACGGCGTGTCGGAGGACGACAAGAAGCACGCGGACAAGGATCTCCAGAAGCTGCACGACGATCACATGGCGAAGCTGGAAGAACTGCTCAAGGTGAAAGAAGCCGAGATCATGGAGGTCTGACGGCCGTGGCATCGCTGGGCGCGCGGGCGCAATGAAAGCGGACGATCTGCTGGCGCAGATCCGCGTGAACGGCCAGGTGCCGCGGCACGTCGCGATCATCATGGACGGCAACGGGCGGTGGGCGCGCGAGCGCAACCTGCCGCGTCCGTTAGGCCACAGGTCGGGGATGAAATCGGTGCGGGCGGTGGTCGAGGGCTCGCTGGCGGCGGGCGTCGAGGTGCTGTCGCTGTTCGCGTTCTCGCAGGAGAACTGGCAGCGCCCGCCGGCCGAGATCAAGGCGCTGATGTCGCTGCTCCAGGAATACATCGCCCGCGAAGCCCGGGAACTGAACGAGCAGGGCGTGCGCGTCCGCGTGTTGGGCGACCTCTCCCGCCTAACGCCGAGCGCGGCCAGCGCCGCCGAACAACTCGTGGCGTTGACGGCGGAGAACTCGCGCCTCACGCTCAATCTCTTCATCTCGTACGGCAGCCGGGCCGAGCTCGTGCGCGCCGCCAAGCTCATTGCACGCGACGTGCGCGACGGACGGCTCGACCTCGAGGCGGTGGACGAAGAGGCGCTGCGCAGCCGCCTGTACACGAGCGACTGTCCGGATCCCGACCTGCTCATCCGCACGTCGGGCGAACAGCGGATTTCGAACTTTCTCCTGTGGCAGTGCGCGTACGCGGAGCTGTACATGTCGCCGGTGTTGTGGCCTGACTTCTCGCGGCGCCACCTGTACGAAGCGATCATGGCGTACCAGAACCGGGACCGGCGATTCGGCCGCGTCACGGCCTGACAGAACGTGGCGGTCTCGAATCTGACGGCCCGCGTGGTGTTCGCGGTCGTCGCCATCCCCGTGGTGCTCGCGATCATCTGGGCCGGCGGATTCGTGCTCGCATCGCTCCTCGCCGTGGCCGGCGCCCTGGCCACCGCCGAGTACTATCAGGTGGCGCGCGCCGGGTCGTACGAACCGATGGAGGTGGTGGGTGTTCCGCTCGCGTTCATGCTGCCCATCGGCGTGTTCGGCTACCACGTCGGGCGGTTCACGCCTCCCGTGCTCACGTTAGGCGCGGTGATCACGCTGGCGGTGTTCGCGCTCGCGATCTTCGCGCGCGGACCGGGCGGCCGGCCCATCGGGGCGGCGGCCGTCACCATGTTCGGCCTCGTGTACGGCGCGGGCTTTCTGAGCTTCGCCTACGGGCTGCGCTATCACAACTACGCGGTGGGCCGCGAGGCCGGCGCGGTGCTGCTCGTCTATCCGCTCGTGCTCACCTGGATCTCGGACACGGCGGGGTTCGTCGTCGGGCGGTCGATGGGACGGCACAAGTTGATTGCATCGGTGAGCCCGGGCAAAACCGTGGAAGGCGCGCTCGGCGCCTTGGTGGTGTGCGCGGTGGCGAGCTGGGCGTACGCGAAATGGGCGCTGCCTAACGGCGCCCTGCTCGCCATGCGGCCATCGATCGCGGTTCTGTTCGGCATCGTGATCAGCGTGGCCGTCCACTTGGGCGACCTCGCCGAGTCGCTCATCAAACGGGAAGCGGGCATGAAGGACAGCTCGCACCTGATCCCCGGCCACGGCGGCGTGTTGGATCGGATCGACGGCCTGCTCTTCGCGCTGCCCGTCGCGTACCTTGTGTTCACGTTTCCGCACGTGCTGCTCCCCGCCATCCAATGACTGCCGCAGCCGGTCCGCTCGGCGTCGCCATTTTGGGGTCGACCGGTTCCATCGGGACGACGGCGCTGCGTGTGCTGCAGCGTCATCCCGAGCGGTTTCGCGTGCGCGCCCTGACGGCCTTCCGCAATGCCGCGCTGCTGCGTGAGCAGGTCGCGTTGTTCGGGCCGACGTTCGTCGGGCTGGTCTGCAACGGTGTGGATCCCGAGAGCGAGTGGGCGTGCGGCGCCGACTGCCTGGTGACGGCCGCGCAGCGGAGCGACGTCGACATCGTGATCAACGCGGTGGTCGGCGCGGCCGGCCTGGATGCGACATTGGCCGCGGTGAGCGCAGGCAAGCGCGTGGCGCTGGCCAACAAAGAAACCCTGGTCATGGCCGGCTCGTTAGTGCAGGAGGCCTGCCGCCGGGGCGGCGGCGAGGTGGTGCCGGTGGACAGCGAGCACAGCGCGATCTTGCAGTGCTTGGCAGGTCGGGACGCAGGCGACGTTCGCCGTCTCATCATTACGGCATCGGGCGGTCCGTTCCGCGCGTGGCCCGGTGAACGGGTGGCGCGGGCGACGGTGGCCGATGCGCTGCAGCATCCAACCTGGCGGATGGGTCGCAAGATCACGATCGACAGCGCGACGTTGGCGAACAAGGCGCTCGAGGTGATCGAGGCACACTTCCTGTTCGGGCTCGAGTACGATCAGATCGAGGTGGTCGTGCATCCACAGAGCGTCGTGCATTCGTTCGTCGAGTTCGTCGATGGCAGCGTGCTGGCGCAGGTCGGCGTGCCGAGCATGGAGCTGCCGGTGCTGTACGCGCTCACGCATCCCGCGCGCCTAACGGACACGGGCGTGCCGCCGTTCGACCCGGTGGAGCTGTCGCCGTTGACGTTCGAGCGCGTGCGGGCGGCGGACTTTCCGGCGTTGCAGTTAGGCCTGGCGGCGGGCCGCCGCGACGGCGCCGCGCCGGCCGTGTTCAACGCCGCCAACGAGCAGGCGGTGGCGTTGTTCCTGGACGGCCGCATCGCCTTCGGCGACGTGCCGCGCGCCATCGCCTCGGCGCTCGACGCGTTGGGCGGAGCGGCCGGCGACACGCGCGACGCCCTCGTCGCCGCCGACCTCGCGGCGCGCACGCACGTGCGGGAGATGTTCCCGTGCTGAGCGGCATCCTGCCCTGGCTCGCGATCATCTTCGTCTTCGGCGTCGTGATCTTCGTGCACGAGCTGGGGCATTTCCTGGCCGCCAAGGCGACCGGCGTGTACGCGCCGCGCTTCTCGATCGGGTTCGGACCGGCGATCTGGAGCCGCAAGTGGGGCGAGACGGAATACGTGCTCGCGTCGGTACCGTTAGGCGGCTACGTGCGGATGGCGTCGCGGGACGACTCGTCGATGGCGATTCTCGAGGGCGGGACGGAGCACCCGGCGCCCGAGAGTCCGACGGAGGGCGAGGCGCTGCCGCGCTGGTACGACCCGGAGGCGATGGCGCCGTTCGGTCCCAAGCCGATTCCCGAGAACCGGCTGTTCGAGTCGAAGACGCTCCCGGCGCGTCTCGTCATCATGCTCGCCGGCGTGACGATGAACATGCTGCTGGCGTTTGTGATCTACTGCGCCATGGCGTACAGCGAGGGCATTCCTCTGCTACGGACGCACGTGATTGGTGACGTGCGCGAGGTGGCATCGGCACCGTCGCTCTCCCAGCTGCATGCCGGCGACACGGTGCGTGCGATCGATGGACGGACCGTGTCATCCTGGAACGACATCGATCGGCGCTTCGACTCGGCCACGGGGCCGACGGTTACGCTCACCACCAATCGCGGCACGGTTTCGATTCCGGTCGGCGCGCCGAACAGCGCGACACGCGATTCGGTGGCGTCAGCCATCGTGCCCTATCTGGCGCCGGTGATCGGGAAGGTCGTGGGCGGCATGCCCGCGGCGCGCGGCGGGCTCGCGGCCGGCGACAGCGTGGTCACCGTGGCGGGCGATACGGTGCACACGTGGTACGAGATGACGTCGCACGTGCAGCAGTCGCCGGGGAAGAAAGTCGAGTTCGTTGTGATCCGGCAGGGCGCGAGGAAGACGATCACGGTGCGACCGGACTCGGTGCCCGCGGAGGATGGCGGTCCGCCGACCGGGATCATCGGTGCCTACCAGCGGTCGGACATCGAGCATCTGCCGATTTCCGTTGGGCAGGCGCTCGGCTCCGGTTGGCAAGAGACGTGGGGCATCGCCGGCTCGGTGGTCACGGCGCTGCGGCGGCTGCTCAACGGGACGTTGTCGGTGCGCTCGCTCAGCGGACCGGTGGAGATCGGGCACGCGAGCTACGTCGCTGCACAGGCCGGTTGGGCGATGGTGCTCCGGCTGATCGCGATCATCAGCATCAACCTCGCGGTGTTCAATCTCTTGCCGGTGCCGATCCTGGACGGGGGCCAGATTCTCGTGAACGTAGCCGAAGCGGTGAAGGGGAGTGCGCTGAGTCTGCGGACGCGCGAATATCTCATGCGGTTCGGGTTGGCGGTGATCGCGCTCCTGTTCGTGATCGTCATGTACAACGACATCACGCGGCTGGTGAAAAATCTCCTCGGCCTCTAGGATGCGGGCGCTGACCATCGCGCTTCTCGCCGCTGCGTTAGGCATCGCCCGGCCCGCCCAGGCGCAGCGCGGCGCGTATCGCTTCGAGATCGTGACCGCCACCGACAGCACCATCACGATCCCGACCGACAGCGCCGGCTGGGTGAAGCGCGGCACGCGCGGCATTGCCGTCGACCCGCGGGACCACGATTCGATGGTGGCCCGATTCCAGGTGGTGCGCGTGGACAGCGGCGAGGCTACGGCGCTCATCACCGGGCAGACGACGCGCGTGACCACCGACCACGTGGCACTCATCGAGCGGCCGGTGGTGCCCTGGTACAAGCAGGGTGTGTTCTGGATCGGCGCCGCGCTCGGCGGACTGATCGGCGTGGTCGCGACACGATGACGCGGCGGCGCGATGCCTGTTGAGCCGCGCGGCGACCCGCATCCGACAGCGCACGCGCTGCGCGTGTTCGGCGGTGCGTTAGGCATGGTGCTCATCGTCGCCGGCATCTGCATCCTGGTCGCACAGATCGGCGGCGGGACCTGTACGCGCTGTCGCATGACCGCCATCATCGCGGCCGCGGCCGTGATCGTGGGCGGTTTCCTGGTGCGCTCGGCCTGGCGCGCCATGCGTGCCGGCCCCCGCAACGCGCCATGACCGAGCGGACGCGATGCGCGTGGGCCGCCACGCCGTTAGGCATCGCGTATCACGACGCCGAATGGGGCGTGCCGGTGCACGAGGACCGGACGTTGCTCGAGTTCCTGGTGCTCGAGGGTGCGCAGGCCGGGTTGAGCTGGGAGACCATCCTGCGCAAGCGGGACCGGTATCGCGAGGCGTTCGAGGGCTTCGAGGCTGAGCGTGTGGCGCGGTTCACGCCGGCCAGGCAGCGCCGGTTGCTCGAGGATCCCGGTCTCGTGCGCAATCGACTCAAGATCGAGAGCGCGGTGCGCAACGCGCGGGCGATGTTGGCCGTGCAGAACGAGGCCGGCAGTTTCGACGCGTACGTGTGGGGCGTCGTCGAAGGTGCGCCGATCGTTGGGCAGTGGCGCCGGCAGAACGAGGTGCCGCCGCGCACCGCCATGTCCGACGCCTTGAGCGCCGATCTCAAGCGCCGCGGCTTCAACTTCGTCGGCACGACGATCTGCTACTCGTTCATGCAGGCCGTTGGGTTGGTGAACGACCATCTGGTCGGGTGCTTCCGGCGCAGCGAGGTCGGCGGCGAGGCGACGGCCGGCGGCCGGCGGTTGCGGACTCGCGCGTGAGGCGTTAGGAGGGAGCGGGCGGATGCGATGACGGACCGATGCAGCGCAGGTTTCCTCTTCCGAGTGCACGTCTCGTGAAAACGCTCTGGTGTTGGCGGTGTCGGCGCGACCTCCCGATGCTGGACGATGATGAGTGGGCCGTGCTGGTCGAGTCGCATCGGTCGGGCGGCGGTGAGGCGAACCGGATGGCCGTAATCGAGCGTGAGCGCGTGCGGCGCGGGCTGCCGGCGCCGCTGCCGTTGCGCGCCGATGCGACGCCTGCCCAACGGAAGCTCCGGCATCTCGCGGTGGGCTACGAGATGTTCACGGGCGTGGCGGAGTCCGACCCGAACCTCGTGTGGCATCACGTGGTGTCGCAATACGGTGCGCCGTGTGTGAAGTGCGGAAAGGCGCTGCGGCACGTGGGGGCGGACCAATGCCGGGAGTGCGGGGCGGTGCAGTCGTCGGCCCAGAGTTAGGCATCGGTACGCGGGGCAGCCCGGTTCACTCTGCGGCGGGCGCTGCGGGGTTATCTTTCGCCATGTATCGTCGACTGACGGCGGCGGGGCCCCTGTCTCCGTGTGGGCGACGGATCAATCGTTCAGCCAATGCTTGGGCTTCGCATCTTTCATAAGTCGATGTGGACGATCGACTGCGACGCATGCCGCGCTCGTTTCGAGCCCGGCGCGGGCGGCGTGTGCGCGCGGTGTCAGCGCATCCTGTGCCCCGAACATCTTCATGGATCGTGGTTGCGGCGGATGGCGGTGGATTTGGGAGCGGCCGCGATGTGCGTGGACTGTCGGGCGGGGAAACCGCCTGCGTCTTTAGCCAAGCGCGACGCGAATCCCGAGGCGGCCGAGCGGCGGGGCGATCGGTAGCGGCATTCGCCGATTGGAAACGTCCGTCGCCGTAGAGCCAAACATACACCGAACTACTATTGTATAGTTGAGGTTGCCAGGTAGGGCCAGGCCGCGCTGCGCAGACGCCTCGGAACTCGCCTAACCGCAGTAGTTAGGCGAGTTATCTGTTCCATTGTCACGTCCGGCCTCAGCTGAAATGTGACTCCGACCGGCCCCACACCATGCACTGCGACCACGGAGGAGTCGGTGAGTCGAGAGCCTGGAGAGAATGGAGCGCGTCGCCGGTCGTTCACGCCGGAGGAGAAGGCGACGATCCTGCGCCGCGATCTGGTGGACAAGATCCCGGTGTCGGACCTCTGCGACGAGTACCGCATCCAGCCCACGCTGTTCTATCTCTGGCAGCGCCAGGCGCTCGAGCACCTGAGCGCGGCGCTCCAGGATGGCCGGACGCGGCGGGGCGAGGCGCAGACGGCGGCCGGGGAGCGCGCGCGGATCGCCGCGCTCGAGGCCAAGCTCGCGAAGAAGGACGCCGTCATCGCCGAGGTGTCGGAAGAGTATCTCGCGTTGAAAAAAAAACTTGGGGAGAGCTGAGACAGCGATGGGTGCCTCCCGATCTCCGCGATACGCCCGTCGACTTCCTGCGCCAGTTCAGCGCCCGAACCGAGTCTCTCACGCGGTGGTCCTCGGGCAGTTAGGCATTCGGCCCACGCAGTTCTATCGCTGGGCGGAGCGCTACGGCCGCGTGAACACACGCACAACGGGCAGACGCCGCGCAATCACTGGCTCACGCCGGCGGAGCGCCAGGCGATTCTCGTCTACCACGACACGCACGCGCCGGAAGGCTATCGCCGCCTGACGTTCATGATGCTCGATGCCGATGTGGTGGCAGTGAGCCCGGCGACCGTGTATCGCGTGCTGCGCGCGGCGGGCGTGCTCGATCGCTGGAACCACCGACCCTCGCGCAAGGGCACGGGCTTCGTGCAGCCACTCCGCACGCACGAGCAGTGGCACGTGGACATCACCTACGTGAATCTCGCCGGACGTCGGTAGGCCGTGAGATAGTCCCGCGCACACTTGATGCTTCGCTCGGCATATCGTTGAAATGGTTCCGAAGCTTCTCGATCGCAGTTTCCCGCGTAGGCCTTCGAGAAACAGCTCGCACCAAAATTCACTCGATCGGATCTGCGCTAAGCATTGACGCATGCTGCAACGCGGCGACTGCAGTTAGTCTGATCCCTCAAGAAGATCAGCGGCTTCGAGGAAACGCAGGGAGTCCGGACCTAGACTGTAACCCTCGCGCCGAGAGTGTCTGATTCTCATTGCGACGCACCGTGCCAGGTCAGAAAAGACCGAGAAGTCACCGGAAAGGACGTCCTGCCCGTTCTCGCTGAGGAAAAATGCATAGCCACGTAGTGCTGCCTGGAGCGCTTCGTCACCTAAAGGCGCTTTGGAAGAAACAGCGCACCGCGGCGCCCGCAGCTGAATTAGGTCATCTACGTCAAAGCCGTTGATGGGATCGCGCATCCTGTCGTCAAGGTCGCGACTGGGAATCCCTGAGTCGTGAAGGCGGAGAAGGGAAACAAAAAGCCCTTCGCGCGGCTCCAAGCGAAACCTCAACGCTGTGGTCATGTTCCCCATAACGACTTCCGATCCAAAGCGATCAGAGTCCTCTCTCAAGAGCCGAAGCGCATGAGCTGCAGTGACAGGTGCAAACGATTTTTCAACGGTAGATCGAAAGTCGATGCTCATTGTGGGATATTTGGTCCGAGTACACATACCGCTACGGTTCAGAAGGCGGTTGAGGATCCTTGGTCACCGGATAGTTGTTGCGTTGCAGGGTGCGCGTTTCCATCTGGTAGGCGTCGCTGCGCTTTGTGCGCGACGCATCCTCGCCGATGTCCACGACCTTCTTCCCCGCCTTCATCGCTCTCTCAATCCAGCGCCTGTTGTTCGCCATCCAGTTTTCGGCACGCTTCCCCACCGCGTTATAATACTTGGCTCCGATCTTTTCGGCATATGGTATAACGCGGTCTTTCATGTTCTCACCGATTACTACGGTGCCCTCTTCTACTGCAGTGACCGCAGCCTTACCCTCTTCTACCTCTTCGCCTCCAGATAACAGAGCGATAGGATCGCCGAATCCAGCATCGTCGACTACTCCCTGAGCGCTCCTGACCCACCTTTCATGCGCATCGGCTTCCTCGACCCCCCCATTTGACTGCGTACAGTTGCCCCGGACCAGACAACTGAGTCCAAACGGGTCGCTAAAGTTGACAGGATCGCCGCTGGCAAAGCCGTACGTATTCATCCCGCCCGCGAGTCCTAACGGGTCTTCCTGCGTGAACTGACTCCTTCCGTTGCCTCCGTCTGATCGATGGGTGGGAAGTGACCGTGGCGTCGTCGGTTAGGCGGTTAGGCGGTCGGGGTTTCCATCATAGTTCGGGCGTCGAGGCCCAGCGGTGCACTTTGGGACCTCGACA